>JBKJRJ010000479.1:0-6805 GCA_046594705.1 Vicinamibacterales bacterium | reverse complement strand
AACAGGAACGCGGCGACCCCGAAAACGCCGAGCTCCGCGGCCACCTGCAGCCACACGTTGTGCGCTTCGTGCCACGCTTCGGTGCGCCCGGTCGGGTTCCAGTCCTTGAACTGTCCGGCGCCGACCCCGGTCAGCGGATTCTGCAGGAAGGCGTCGAACGATTCGCCCATCAGCGTCTTCCGCGCCTGGGACGACTGCACGTCGTCCTTGCTGTCGTCCGTGATGCTGGCGATGCGCTGCCAGTAACTGGAGGGGGCGAACGGCAGCGCGCACACCACCAGCAGCGCTCCGGCAACGACGAACGCGGGCCGCTTGCGCGCTGCGAAGACCGCGAGTACGACCAGCATGACCGCGAAGCCGAGAAACCCGCCGCGGGATCCGGTCGCGACGATGGCGCCCATCATCAGCACGCCGCAGCCGGCGGCAATCAGGCGCTTGAGCAGGGACGTCCCATACATCGCGAGAAAGGCGGCGAGCGGCAGGAAGACGACCATGTTCAGCGCCATGTCGTTCGGGTTCTGCATGATGCCCCCGACCGAGCCCATGACGCGGGTGCCGCCGCTGATCATGTTGACGCCGCGGACGTAGTCGAACACCGCGCGAAAGGCGAGGTAGCCGAGTGACAGGACCAGGATCCAGGTCAGACGCTCGAGTCGTTTCGGCGAGCTGATCACGTTGACCGCCAGCAGGTAGACCAGGATGACCTTGAGGTAGAGCTCCTGGAAGGTTCCCATCGCGCCGCCGAACCAGATGGAGAACGGGGCAGTGAGCAGCATCAGACCGCCAAATGCCAGCACGCCGGCCAGTTCGGGCGTCATCCGCGTCAGGGCCTGGCGTCTCGCCAACCGTCCCATGAACAAGGAGATCAGCCCCAGCAGCGCGGACACCTCCGCGAGGTGGAGGGCGCCGAGCGGCGGGAAGACGTCCTGGGGACGTAAGAAGAGGACCGCCGTGAAGACCAGCGTCCAGATGAACGCCCAGTCCCTGCGCTCCGGGTGATCGGCCACCGCGGCGGCTGCTGCGGGCGCCGTCGCCGTGGCGG
Source organism: Vicinamibacterales bacterium (assembly GCA_046594705.1). Classification (GTDB taxonomy): domain Bacteria; phylum Acidobacteriota; class Vicinamibacteria; order Vicinamibacterales; family 2-12-FULL-66-21; genus JAICSD01. Next base: position 5,763 of record JBKJRJ010000479.1, on the reverse strand, counting down.
CGGGCGTCTGCCGGAGGGGCGCGTCGCCGATGTCGCGGCGGCTACCCAGGCTGAACGCCAGCCGCTCATCCTGTCCTGAGCCCCGGCGATGGATCACCGCCAGACCTCGCGTCCGCGGCGCAGCGCCGCGAGGCCCGCCACCGCCGCGACATTCATCATCACGAAGGTGAACGCGATGCGGGCGAAGCGCTCGCGCGCGTGGAAGATCGCCCCGGCGAGCGCGAGTCCGTAGAACACCCCCTGCGCCGCCAGCGGCAGCGCGTAGAAGACGTTGCCGCGCGCCAGCGCCAGGCTCGCGATGAACAGCCCGACCAGCGCCCACGGCACCACCAGCCGCCCGATCTTGTGCGACACGTACTGCAACCAGACGGGGTTGACGAAGGGCACCAGCAAACGGGGTTCCTGCGCCAGGATCTGGTAGTTGCCCGCCAGTGTGCGCGTCTTGCGGCGCGATTCCGCGGCGGCATCGACCGAGGCGCGGTCGTAGGCGATCGCGCGCTCCTCGAACACGATGCGGCAGCCGTTCAGCACCGCGCGCATCGGCTCCAGCACGTCGTCCAGCAGCGTCCCCGCCGGCAGTGGGGTCCAGTAGTGCCGCCGCAGCGCGTAGATCGCGCCTGTCGCGCCGAGGGTGGACCACACCCGGCTCTCGTTGCGGCGCAGGAATTTCTCGTACTTCCAGTAGAGACCGATGCCCTCGCCGACCGAGGTGTCGGCGTCCTGCTGCTCGCAGTCGAGCACCAGCTCACCGGTGGCGCCGCCGATCTGCGGATCGGTCAGGTTGGCGACCAGGGCGGCGAGCGCCCCAGGCGCGAAGACCTGGCGCGCGTCGGCGAACACCAGCACGTCTCCCGTGGACGCCGCCACCCCCGCGTTGAGCGCCAGCGGCTTGCCGCCGGCGGCGACCTCGATGAGACGGACCGCCCGCCCGAATGGCGCGAGGCCGGCCGCGGGCGCGTCGGTGGACCCGTCCGAGACCACGAGGATCTCGATCGGGCCGGGGTAGTGCTGATCGAGCAGGTTGCGAATCCGCGCCGGCAGCCGGTGCGCTTCGTTGCGCGCCGCGATGACGATCGAGATCGAGGGCCACCCGCCCGCCCCGAACGGAACCGCGCGCGGACGCCGGTCCGCGATGCGGGCCCACACTGCCAGCAGGCAGGGGTAGCCCACATAGACGTAACCGACGATCAGCGCCGAGATCCAGAAGAGGGCGGTCATGATTCCTAGACCCCGACTTTCTGCGGTTCGGGGGCGGTCGAGCGCGGGGCGCCGAGCTTGAACACCTTCGCACTCGGTTGCTTGATGGCGTTCCGGGTGTCGACGATCAGGTCCGCCTCCTCGAGCAGCGTGACGTAGTCGAACGCTTTGTGGTCGGTGATGATGACCACGCAGTCGTACTGCGCGATGTTGCCGCGCGTCATGTCGACGGCGGTCACGTCGTAGCCCCCCGACCATTCGCGGCCATGCACCACAGGCACGAACGGATCCGCGTAGGAGACCTCGGCGCCGCGCGCCAGCAGCAGTCCCATCACGTCCATCGCGGGTGACTCGCGCATGTCATCGATGTCGCGCTTGTAGGCCACTCCGGCGACCAGCACCTTCGATCCGTTGACCGACTTGCGGCGCTCGTTGAGCGCCTCGCCGACCTTGTCGACCACGTAATGCGGCATGCCGGCGTTGATGTGACCGGCGAGCTCGATGAAACGCGGGTCGAAGCCGGTCTGCTTCGCCTTCCACGACAGGTAGAACGGATCGATCGGGATGCAGTGGCCGCCCAGCCCAGGCCCCGGATAGAACGCCATGAACCCGAACGGCTTGGTCTTCGCCGCGTCGACCACTTCCCAGACGTTGATGTTCATCCGGTCGCACATCAGCGCGAGCTCGTTCACCAGCCCGATGTTCACCGCGCGAAACGTATTCTCGAGCAGCTTCACCATTTCGGCCACGCGGGTCGAGCTCACGGGGACGATGGTCTGGATGGCGGTGCCGTAGAGCTCACCGGCCAGCAGCGAGCAGGCAGGTGAGAACCCGCCGACGACCTTCGGCACGTTATGCGTCTGGAACGTCGGGTTGCCCGGATCGACACGCTCGGGTGAGAAAGCCAGGAAGAAGTCCACGCCGGCCTTCAGGCCATTGGCCTCCAGCATCGGCTGCACCACTTCATCGGTCGTCCCCGGGTAGGTGGTGGACTCCAGCACGATCAGCATCCCGGGATGGAGGTACTTCGCGATACCCTCAACCGCCGAGACGATGTAGGACATGTCGGGGTCCTTGGTCTTGCGCAGCGGGGTGGGCACGCAGATGTTGATGGTATCGAGGTCCTTGACGACCGAGAAATCGGTCGTGGCGTCGAGCAGACCCTTCGCGTGCAGCGCCTGCACGGCGGCGGTCGGGACGTCGGGGATGTAGGACCGGCCGTCATTGACCGCATCGACCTTCCGCGCGTCGACATCGATGCCGGTCGCATGGAACCCCGCCTTGGCGAGTTCCACCGCGAGCGGCAGGCCGACATAGCCGAGCCCGACGACGCCCGTACGGGCGGTGCGGGAGCGAATTTTCTCACGAAGCTTTTCCACTGACGCAGCCATCGACTCACTCCTATGAAGCAGACACACCGAGCATAATGCGTTTGAGACGGCTCCAGAACCCTTCGGCGCGCGCCGCCTCGAAGCGCGCGGCGCCGGCGCCGATCCCGGCCGCCTGCGGCCGCACGTGGGCGTCGGCAGGCATCGCGGCGGCGGCCGGGCGGCTCGCGCGCAGGAGCCGGTATTCCTCGGAAAGAATGCGGCGCTGCTCCGCCATCTCCAGCTCGCGCTGCCGCACCATCCGTTCGCGCTGTTCGAGGGCCGCCCCGCGGGCCTCGGCGGCGACCCGCGCCTCCACGTCGACCGCCGGCGCCGGCGCGATCGCCACCGCCCCGCCCGTCGCCGTCCCGCGCGGCGCTGGGGGCTGCTCGTTCACCACGCCCGCGGCGGCCGGCCGTTCGGTCCGGTTCGCGGGGAGGAGCACGCCGGTGGTTTCGAGCTCCTCGAGCACCTCGACGATCATCGGCTCGTCGAACACGCGACGCTCCTCGGCGTAGCCGAACACCAGCGCGGCGTCGCAGATGACGTTGATGATACGCGGTACGCCACGGCTGCGAAGGTGAATCCGCTCCGTTGACGCCTTGGGAAAGTCGAGCGGCGCGCCCAGTGCCGCCCGCCGCAGCCGGTGATTGATGTAATGTCCGGTCTCCTCGGGATCGAGCGGCGGCAGATGGTAGCTGACCGTGATCCGCTGCCGCAGCTGCTCCAGCTCCGGCGCCGCCAGCTTGTCGCGCAGGTCCGGCTGGCCCACCAGGACGATCTGCAGCAGCTTGGATTTCTCGGTTTCGAGGTTCGACAGCATCCGCAGCTCCTCGAGCGCCGCCAGCCCGAGGTTCTGCGCCTCGTCGATGACGAGCAGCACCAGCCGTCCGGCCAGCCGCTGATCGACGAGATACTGCGACAGGTCACGCAGGAGCAGCGGCTTGCTCCGCCCCGCGGGATCCATCCCGAAATCGATCATGATCGTCTCGAGCAGCTCGCGCGGCTCCAGCATCGTGTTCACGATGCGCCCGACGGTGGTCTGGGTATCGAGGTTGCGCAGCAGCGTCTGCAGCAGCGTCGTCTTGCCCGATCCGATTTCACCGGTGATGACAATGAACCCGGCCTGGCTCTCGATGCCGTAGCGGAGGTAGTCGAGCGCCTCCTGGTGGACCCGGCTGGGGTAGAGATACTCGGGATCCGGGCTGAGCGCGAAGGGACGCTCGCGAAGCTGGTAGAACCGTTCGTACATGTTAGAGGCCTCCGACCTCTGCGCGCGGGCGCCACGCCCCGAGCTTGCCCTGGGCGAGAGCGGTGATCGCCGACGCGAGCGTATCGGGGTGGTGCCGGATTTTGCCGGCCGGGTGCTCCGAGACCAGCGGCACGCCGATGGCCCGGACCCCGAAGCGCTCCAGTGCGCTCAATTCGAAAGTGCCCGTCTCGATCGGCTTCGACCGGCGAGCCGCGTAGACGGCCGACAGCGGCTCCGGCACGGGCGTGGTGTTGTAGATGACGCAGTCGAACAGCTGCCGTCCGACATGCCGCTCGACCGTCAGCAGGTGGTCGAGGACGCTGTACTCGTCGGTCTCGCCCGCCTCGGTCATCAGGTTCGCCACCAGGATCCGCACCGCGCGCGAATCCAGGATGGCGTCGGCGATGTCAGGCACCAGCAGCGGCGGCAGGATGCTCGTATAGAGGCTGCCGGGGCCCGCCACGATCACATCGGCCCGCCGGAGCGCGTCGGTGACCTTGGTGGAGCAGCGCGGCCGCTCCGGCAGCAGGCCGAGGCGGGCAATCGTGCCCCCGGCCTTCGCGATCGTCGTCTCGCCGCTCAGCACGCGGCCGTCCGAGAACTCGGCCACCAGCGTCACGATTTCCGAGGTGGCGGGCAGCACGATGCCGCAGATGTCGAGGATGCGCGCGGCAATCTCGACCGCCTCCGCGAAATCCTGGGTGACGTCGGCCAGCGCCGCCAGCACCAGGTTGCCGATGGCGTGGCCGTGCAGTCCGTCGCCGCTGCCGAAGCGGTACTGGAAAATCTCGGCGATGCGGGACTCGTTGCCCGACAGCGAGGCCAGGCAGTTACGGATGTCGCCCGGCGGGATCATGTTGAACTCGGCCCGCAGCCGCCCCGAGCTGCCGCCGTCGTCGGAGGTGGCCACCACGGCGACGAGTCGATCCCGCGTCGCGTCCCGCGCGCCATCGGGGAAGAGCAGCGGACGGAGGCCGCGCAGGACGTTGGGCAGCCCGGTGCCGCCGCCGAGCGCGACGACGCGAGGGCCGTACCCGCCCATCGGGTCAGGCCACGTCGGCAACTGCTGGGACATCGGGTGCGACAGCATCACAGTCCCCGGTGCGCGTCCGCCATCGCGGCGGCGGCGGCAGGCGGGTAGTCGATGGCGGGCAGCACCTCGGCCACGGCGCGCCGGTAGTCCTCCGGGAAGTCGATTTCAATCCACGGCCGTCCGCCGGTGCCGATCGCATGGAGCGGCTGATCCTGGGCGAACTCCCGGAACGCCTTGGGCGCCCAATCCCGCAGGCCCCCCTCCCCGACAATGCGGTCGAGGATGGAGACGAGGTGGGGCGCGCTCTTGGGTCCGAACTTCACGATACCGAGGTTCTCGCCGTCGGCGTCCGCCGGGTCCATCGACTTCGACATGTCGATGACCCGGTCCCCTCGAAGCTTGACCTTCATTTCTTCGTCGCCGTAGGGGGGATCCCCGGCCACGCGGTGCTGCATGAGTAACGCGGCGTCCTGGTGGGTAGCCAGGAGGTCATCCAGGAGCGCGGGATGGAAGATAACGTCACAATTCAGCACCACGAAACCCTGGTAAAGCAGAGCTCGTGCCGTCCACAGCGAATAAAGGCTATTGGTTTCCGCAAAACGGACATTTTCCACGTACTCGACGCCGGGTCCACCGGCGAGCCGGACACGGTCCGCCTGGCAGCCCACCACCACCACGATGTCGTCGATGCCTGCCGCTTCAAGCGTCCGGATTTGCCGCTCCAAGAGCGTGAGGCCACCGGCTTCCACCAGGCATTTGGGCTTGTCGCCCGCCGTGCCGTTCAGCCGCGAGCCCTTGCCTGCCGCGAGAATCACACCCTTCATCGTTTATGTCGCCGGCGCGAGGTCGCGTTTGCGCCCCGTCAGTTCCCAGATCTTGGCGGCGTACTGCTCCCGGTCTTGGCGCCCAAGCGC
>JBKJRJ010000459.1:0-4333 GCA_046594705.1 Vicinamibacterales bacterium | reverse complement strand
CCACGGCGTCGGACTGTGCCAATCCGGCGCGCTGGCGCGACTCAAGGCCGGCGCCTCACCGGATGATGTGCTCGAGCACTACTTTCCGGGGACGTCGCTCCGGAAATAGGTTGCCTGTCAGACCGCTGGGCCGCTCCTCGCGGCTGCAACGGACGAGCTCGTGGCCGGTCATGAGCAGGAACGGCCAGGCCGGGATCGTCCGTGTACTCGACCAGCGAATTGAGCACGTTCGCCGCGGCTTTGGGGTTATAGTCCCAGTCCCCGAAACGATTCCATCGATGTAGCGTACCGCCCGTCCTATAATGAAAGGCAGCAGGCCCACGGGGCCGCCGCGGTAAACGCCGGCGCCTCGGCGGCGTATTTCATGTCAGCGACGTCATCGGCCCTCCTCGCCGCCCGCGAAGCGGACGCGGCCGCCGCCTCCGCCGTCAAGGCGATGCAGGCGGCCGGCGCATTCGAGCAGGCCCGGGAGCGGTACTCGGAGCTCGTCGCGCGGCACCAGCGCCGCGCCGCGCGCATCGCGTATCACTACCTCCGCGATTCCGCGGAAGCCGACGAAGCGGTGCAGGACGCCTTCGTGAAGGCCTACCAGCATCTGGCGTCGTTTCGCCAGGAGCTGCCATTCGACGTCTGGTTCACGCGGATTTTGATCAACGGGTGCCTGGACCGGATCAAGGCCCGCACGCGCCGGGAGCGCTGGCTGCTTCCGATGTCGGCGTCGCGGCGCACCGGCGGCGGCCAGGACGGCGCCCCGGACGAACGCGAGATGACCGACCGGGTGGCGGCGGCCGGCCCGTCACCGGAGCAGGCGCTGCTCGGACGGGAACGCCGCCGGCAGATTGCCGACGCGCTGGCCCGACTGCCGAATCGGCAGCGGTCAGTGTTCCTCCTGAGCCATGTTGAAGGCCGGACGTCACGGGAGGTCAGCGTGTTGACCGGACTCAACGAGTCCACGGTGCGCGTGCACCTGTTTCGGGCGATACGCAAATTGCGGGTGCTGCTGGCGCACGACGCCGTCGCCGCCGCCCCGGGGGAATTGAAAGGGAAACGCCGTGTCTCTTCTTGAACGCCTCGGACGTGGTCATCTCGGTGACCAGGAGTTCGCGCGCCTGTGGACGTCCGGCGCGGTCCATCCACATCTCGCCGGTTGCGCCGACTGCCGCGCGCGGTATGCCGCGTTCGACGGCTGGCTGCTCGACGTCGGCGAGACGCTTCGCGCCGCGGCCGACGAGGCCTTCCCCACCGAGCGCCTCGTCGCGCAGCAGGTGCAGATCGCCCGCCGGCTGGAGACGCTCGATCGCCCCGCGCGGGTCATCGTGTTCCCGAAGGCGGCACGGGCCGTCATCAGCGGTCATTCACACGTCCGCCGCTGGGTCACCGTCGCCGCCGCCGCCAGCCTGATCGCCGGCTTCGGCCTCGGCCAGGTCATCCCGCTGCGCACCGCTCTCCGTCAGCAGCAGACCGGCGCCACCCCCGCGGCCTTCACCGGCACGTCGGCCGCGACGCGCGCGCAGGAGCTCACGCCGCCGACCACCTCACCGCGGACCGACGACGATCTGCTGTCGGATGATTTCGCCAGCCCGCGGGTACGAAACCTCAGCGCGCTCGACGACATGACGCCGCACGCGCGCGATTACAGCGCCCGCGCGAAATAGTGGCCACCCAACCCCTCATCTTCCGCAAGGGCCTCGACATGAAGGCGGCCGTCGCGGGCGAGCTGGCCCTGGCGTATCACAGCACCCTGGTCGACCAAGTCCGCGCCGGCGACTATCGCCACGACACGGGGCGCCTGACCGTCCACCTCGCGCGCGAGTTCGGCTTTTGCTACGGCGTCGACCGCGCCGTCGACTACGCCTATCAGGCCGTCGCCCGTTTCCCCGGCCGCAACGTATTCCTCACCGGCGAGATCATCCACAACCCGCACGTCAACGACCGCCTGCGCGCCAGCGGCATCCGCTTCCTCAGCGACGCCGCCGAGCGCGGCCGCGATCTGGGTCCGGAGGATGTCGTCATTCTTCCCGCGTTCGGCATCACGGTCGAAGAGATGGTCGACTTCTCGGCGCGGGGCTGCACGCTGGTCGATACCACCTGCGGATCGGTCCTCAACGTGTGGAAGAACGTGGTGCGCTACGCGCAGGACGGCTTCACCGCGGTCATCCACGGCAAGGTCAAGCACGAGGAAACCCGCGCCACGGCTTCACAGGCCCTGAAGTACCCGCTGGGGCGCTACATCGTGGTGCTGGACCGCGCCGAAGCGGCGATCGTCTGCGACTACATCCGCCACGGCGGTGATCGCGGGGCGTTCCTCGCGCGCTTCGCAGGCGCCGTCTCGCCGGGCTTCGACCCCGACACCGACCTGGCGCGGGTCGGGTGCGCGAACCAGACGACGATGCTGATGTCGGAGTCGCTCGAGATCGGCGAAATGGTCGGCGCGGCGATGCGCGACCGCCACGGCGACGACCTGGCCCCGTACTTCCGGGCCTTCGACACGATCTGCAGCGCCACGCAGGAACGCCAGGACGCCGTCGAGGCCCTGCTCGACGCCGAGCCGGTGGATCTGATGATCGTGGTGGGCGGGTACAACAGCAGCAATACGGTAAACCTGGCGCGCATCTGCGCGGCACGGGTGCGCACCTTCCACATCGCGGATCCGGGCTGCCTCATCTCCGCGACGCAAATCCGCCACCGCCCCGTCGGCGCCCCGTCCACCGCCAAGGCCGACGAGGGGGTGACGGACGACTGGCTGCCCGCCGGAAAGGTCGTGGTGGGATTGACGGCCGGCGCCTCGACGCCCAACAACATCGTCGGGATGGTGATCGAAACGCTCGGGCGATTCGCGTCGGCTTAACGCTCGAGGCGTTCGAGCCTGGTGCGTTCAGCGCCAGCCAGGGTGAGCGTGATGCGGACTTTCTTGCCGTTCTGCCGGGCGAGATAGCGCTGGAGCTCCGAGCGCGGCTTGGCGACGACGGTCGCGTCGGGGCCGAGGGAAACATAGCCCTCTTCAGTCTCGTGATCCGCCGAGCTGATCGGGGCGGTGAGTGAGGTCTCGTCGCGATCCGCCGCCCACCCGATACTGATGCCGAGCAGCAAGGCCGCAAACACCATCCAGCCCACCATGGCTCCCTTCACGATCCGCCTCCTCGTTCCGCCGGCGCCCATCACCGACACGCCTCAGAAGGCAAGCGTCGTGCCAGGGCAAGGCGCGAGTTGTCAGTAAGTTAGCGGGAGCGAGCCGAGAGACTGGGCACTCCGGTGCCCACGGCCGGTAAACACCGCCCGGTGCGGGGTCGTAATCAGCTCAGTAATTTCCAAGGAGAGATCAACGAACAATGGCTAGGCATATCGCAAGGGCCGTCGCGCTCCTGCTCCTGCTCCTGCTCCTCGCTCCCGCGCCGGCGCGGGCGGCCGCGGCATGCGATCAACGAGGCGGCCCCGGGGCGCACGGCGACCAAAGGGGCGAGAAGAGGGACGGCGATGCCCGCGCCGGCCAGCGGCCCAAGTGGTGGATCGACGCAAAATTGCGGGCCGGCCTGGGGATCACGGATCAACAATCGGCGGCAGTCGAATCGGTGTGGAGCAAGTCGCTGCCCGCGCTGCGTGACGCCCGCGAGCGGCTCGACACGCTGGAAGACGCCTTGTCGATGATGACCCAGCGCGACGGTTCGGACGAGGCGGCGGTCATCGCGCAGATCGAGCGCGTCGAGAACACCCGGGCGGACGCCAACAAGGCGCGCACGCTGATGATTTATCGGATGCACAAGATCCTGACGGTGGACCAGCGCGCCAAGGTCAAGGCGATGTTCGATCACCCGGAGTCGCCCCGGCGCGGCTCCTCGCGGTAGGCCAGAGTTTCCCTATCATTGCCATCTCGTGGAGGATTTCGTGAAGAAGAACGTTGTCGTCGCCACGGCTGCCGTGCTGTTGATCGCGATCGCCGGTGCGCCGAGCGCGGCTCAGACCCCGGTGGCTCCGCCGCCGGCGCCGCCCGTTCAGGCCCAGCCGCAGACCAGGCCGGCCGCCGCGCCGATCGCATTCGTGACGAACGGCCCGCGCGTCGATCTCTCGATCGAGGAAGCGGTCACCCGGGCGCGCGACAAGAACATCGACATCGGCGTCGCGCGCATCACGCCGCGCTTGACCGACTTCACCATCGCCGGACTCGAGGCCAGCTACCGGCTCAACCTGACCTCGTCGGCGAACGCGTCCAAGGTGGCGACGCCGGCGACGAACGCGACCCAGGGCGTCGCGGTCGGGACGAACCAGAACACCAGCACCCTCGCCTGGAACGGCGGCCTGGCCCAGAACCTGTACAAGGGCGGCGGCAGCTACGCGG
>JBKJRJ010000409.1:0-10307 GCA_046594705.1 Vicinamibacterales bacterium | reverse complement strand
TGCCTGCTTCTGCTCCTTGGCGCGGCGATTCCCGCCGCCGCACAGACCACGCTCGGCACCATTCGCGGAACCATCTTCGATCCGCAGCAGCAGGTCGTGCCTGGCGCCACCGTCGTCATCACCGACGAGTCCACCAGCGTCGCGCGGGAAGCGCTGACCGACGCGCAGGGGCTCTTCGAGATTCCCAACCTGCGGCCAGGAACCTACGCCGTGGCGGCGACCCTCGCCGGGTTCAAGAAGGCGCAACGGACGGGCGTGGTGCTGCGCGCGGCATCGGTCGTGCTCATCGACCTGAGCCTCGCGATCGGCAACCTCGAAGACCTCGTCACGGTGACGGCCGGCGGGAACAACATCACGCTCGAAAGCCAGGCGATCGCGCGCGGCCTCGACGAGCAGCAGTTGCGCGATCTGCCGCGCAACAGCCGCGACATCCAGGACTTCCTCACGCTCAATCCGAACGTGGTCGGCGGCTTCGACGGCATCCAGTTTCTCGGCGGCCGCACTTACGGCGCGTCGTACATTCAGGACGGCCAGCCGTCGAGCGCCGGGATCTTCGGCGAGCTGTCCAACGCCGCCCCGGGACTCGACGCGATTCAGGAAGTGCAGGTGCTGTCGAGCTCGTACAGCGCCGAGTACGGCGGGCTGGCCGGCGTCATCGTGTCCACGAAGCGCGGCGCGAATCGTTTTCGCGGAACCGGCTTCTACGACTACAACTCGAACGAGCTGAACGCCCGTACCTACGCGCAGGCACTGAACAACGTGTCGCGCAGCGACCCCAACGCCGACACGCACGATTATCGATATGGGGTGAGCCTTGGCGGCCCGGTCATACGGAATCGGACGTTCTTCTTCGGTAATTACGAAGGCAGCAAACTTAAGGCGCTCGGCGGCGGCGCGCAGGCGGTGGTGCCGAATGCAGCGATGCGGAGCGGCGATTTTTCGGCCAATACGTTCGTCGTGCGGGACCCGGTGACGGGCGTGCAGTTCCCGGGCAACCGCATCCCGGCCGACCGAATCGAGCCGGCCGCACGTCGCATCATCGACTTCTTCTATCCACTTCCGAATCAGGCGAACCTTGCGGCCGGCGGCTACGGCGCCTATCGCCAGATCCTTCCGCTGAGCCGGCAGCGCGATCGCGCGGATGCGCGGGTGGATCACGAACTGACCGGCCGCGATTCGATCTTCACGCGCTTCAGCTGGCAGCGGCGCGATCCGGACGCGTTCACGTTCGAGAGCACCGGCGCCAACGGGGGCGGAGGTCTGACGAACCTCGGTCTCCTCGACCGCGAGTCGAAGGCGGTCACGCTCGCCGGCGGCTGGACCCGGATCTGGGCCGGCACCCTGGTCAGCGAATTTCGCGGCGGCTACAGCGCGGACACGCGGAATCGACGCAGCCGTTACACGGCCGGCATTCTGGCGTCCCAGTTCGGGCTCGAGGTGCCGCCGCTGGCGGCCCAGGCGCCCGGCTTCCCGGCCTTCCTCTTCTCCGGTGGCAACCGGCCGTCCGACATTCGCGACCAGCGCCAGAACACTTTCCGGGATCTCGATCAGTCGTCCATGTCTCTCAGCAGCAGCACGACATGGCTGAAGGGGAGGCATTCGATCAAATCTGGGGGCATCTACACGCGAAACTACGCGAAGGACGGCTACTCCACCGGAGCGAACGAGTCGAAGGGCGCCTACGCCTTCTCAGGATTTGCATCGGGAAATGCGTTTGCGGACTTTCTCCTGGGTCTGCCGAACCAGGTGCGCGAGCAGCGCAATACCCGCGGCAATGTGCCCATGGACACGTTCTCGAACGACTGGGCGGTGTTCCTGCAGGACGACGTCAAGCTGAATCCCAGGCTCACGCTGTTTCTCGGCCTGCGCTACGAGGTGATCGGCGTCTTCGTCGACAAGAACAACATTTACGCGAACTTCGTCCCGACCGACGGCGGGCACCACATCGTGCCCAACGCAGCCATCGGCGAGCTGTTGCCTCCCGGTGCCCGGCAACTGGGCCGGACGCTCCCGTCGGACCAGTTCGGTGTCGGACGTGGTTTGATCAAGACCGATCGGAACAACATCAGCCCGCGCCTCGGCTTCGCGCAGCGCCTCGACAGCAGCAACAAGACTGTGCTCCGGGGCGGCTTCGGTATCTTTCATCCGACCGGCGCCGCCCAGGGGGCGCGCGACATCATGTCGCGCAACCCGTTCCGCTACACCATCAGGTTGACCCGGCCCCGGCTGACGCAGGGCTTTTCGTCCGGCACCCGGAGCGAGTCGCTCGGCTTCGGCAATCAGGGATTGCAGCTGGACCTAGAGCTGCCAGACATTTATCAGTACAACCTCACGCTCGAACGCGAGCTCCCCGGCGGCCTTGGCGCCCGGGTCAGCTATCTCGGATCGACCATGAAGAAGTTGCTGGTGCACCGCGACTACAACACGGTGCAGGCGAGTGCCGTGCCGCTCGGCGACGTGGATGCGGATCCCGCCGCCAGAGCGCGCCTGCCGTTTCCGATCTACGGCACGTTCATGGACATTACCGAGAACACGGGCGAAGGGCAGTTCAACGCCCTGCAGCTCGAGCTGCAGCGCCGCTTCAAGGGCGGGCTGGCGGTCAACGCCGCCTACACGCTGGCGGGCTCCGACAGCAACGCACCCGACAGCGGCAACAGCACCATCGGCGTCGTGCAGTACGACCCCTACGACATCGAGAAGGATCGCGGACCCGATCCCAACGTCGTGAAACACCGGGTCGTGATGAACAGCACGTGGCAGATTCCATTCGGACGTGAGCGGACGTTCGGCGGCAGCCTGCCACGGTGGGCCGACGCGGTCGTCGGCGGCTGGACGGTCTCCACCATCTTTCAGGCCCGGACCGGGCCACACCTCACACCGTATTTCACCTACGGCGACACGGGTGGCATCTACCCCGCCAACACCGGCCGTACGCTGGACGGCGTCGGCCAGTTCGGCGAAGCATGGCGGCCGGACGTCACGGGGAATCCCAATACGGGTGGTACCCGGCCCGTGTTCTACGATCTGACCAAGTTCAAGCTGCCGGCCCCCGGAACGCTCGGCAACGCCAAGAAAGGCAGCGTCCAGGGACCGGGCACCTGGATCGTGAACTTCGCGTTCTACAAAGACATCGTACGCACGCGCGGCTTCAACGCGGAGTTTACCGCGCTGCTCGACAATGCCTTCAATCATCCGCAGTTCGCCGTAGGTCTGGGGACCGGGGGCTTCATGGACCTGACCGACTATCTGATCAACGGTGTGGCCGCGAACGGCAACACGGCGGTGCTCGACGCCGATACCGTGGGCAGCACGGAGGGCTTCTCGGTGGGACGGGTCGTGCGGTTAGGGATCCGCTTGCGCTTCTGACCACCCTGCCACGGCAGATCCGCGACGAGGCGCAGCTCGAGGATCTCCTCGGCGAACCCTCCGCGGCTGACGTCGACTGCGTCGGGCGCCTGAACGGCGACGTCCTGATCATCGGGGCCGCAGGCAAAATGGGACCGTCGCTCGCGCGGCGCGTCCACCGAGCCGCCGCCCGGGCCGGCACCCGGAACCGCGTGCTCGCCGCATCGCGATTCTCCACCCCGGCGGTGCGCGACAGGCTCGAGGCGGAGGGCATTCGGACCGTCGCATGCGATCTGCTCGATCCCGGGCAAATCGCCGCGTTACCGCGCGCGGCGAACGTGCTGTTCCTTGCGGGCAGGAAGTTCGGCACGCTCGACCGCACCGACGTCACATGGGCCACCAATACTATCGTCCCGGCCCGCGTGGCGGAGCACTTCGCGCAGTCGCGCATGGTGGTCTTCTCGACCGGGAACGTCTACCCGCTGGTCCCAGCCGGCGGGCCCGGAGCGAGAGAGGACGATCCGCCGGCTCCCCTCGGCGAGTACGCCCAATCGTGCCTCGGGCGCGAGCGGGTAGTCGAGTTCGTGTCGCGCGAGCGGAACCTGCGAGCGCTCATCTACCGGCTCAACTACGCCGTCGATCTTCGCTATGGCACGCTCGTCGACATCGCGCGCAACGTACTCGCCGGTGAGGCCGTTGACTTGACGATGGGGTTCTTCAATGCGATCTGGCAGGGGGACGCGAACAGTTACGCATTGCGCAGCCTCGAGCTGTGCGCGTCGCCGCCAGCCATTCTCAACGTGACCGGACCCGAGCGCATTTCTGTCCGCGAGACGGCCGAGTGGTTCGGTTCGTCCTTCGGCCGCCCGCCGCGGTTCGTGAACAGCGAAGGACCCGTGGCGCTGCTCAGCGATTCGAGCCAGTGCCGCGCGCTCCTCGGCGAGCCGGCAGTGCCGCTGCCGGTTCTGCGGCAGTGGGTGGCTGACTGGGTTCGGGCTGGCGGGTCATCGCTCGACAAGCCAACCCATTTCGGAGTGACCGATGGCCGCTATTGACGCGGGCGACGTCCCGACGCTTCGACGCGCGCTCCTGCGCGGGTTGGTGATTCCAGCGCATCCACTGGCGCTCACCGAGAGCAGGACGCTCGACGAGCGCCGGCAGGTCGCGCTCACACGGTACTACTGCGACGCCGGCGCCGGCGGCATCGCCGTCGGCGTGCACACGACGCAGTTCGGCATTCGGGATCCGGCCGTCGGCCTGTTCGAGCCGGTGCTCCGCCTGGCGCGGCGGACGGTAAGCGACTGGTGTGCCGGGCGGCCGCATCAGCCGTTGATGGTCGCGGGCGTGGTCGGGCAAACGGCACAGGCCGTGCACGAGGCGGAGATTTCGGTCTCGCTCGGTTACGATGCGGTCTTGCTCAGTCTTGCGGCGCTTCGTGACACCGACAATCGCGACGCGCTCGAACACTGCCGCCGCGTTGCCGAAGTCATTCCGATCGTCGGGTTCTACCTGCAGACCGCCGTCGGCGGGCGCATCCTGAACCGTGCGTTCTGGCGTGGCTTTTTCGACATCGAACGTGTGGTCGCCGTCAAGGTGGCTCCGTTCAATCGCTACCGCACGCTCGATGTGACGACGGCGCTGGCCGAGAGCGGACGCGACGACGTGGCGCTCTACACCGGGAACGATGATGCGATCGTGACCGACCTGCTCACGCCATTCCCGGCGGGCAGCGGCGGGCCTCTGCACTTCTCGGGAGGCCTGCTCGGCCAATGGGCCGTCTGGACGGAGCGCGCGGTTGAGATATTGCGACGCTGCCACGCCGTCACGAGAGATCCGTCCAGTCCTGGTGGCAGCGAGGATGCGGTGCGTTTGCTGGCGCTCGGTGCCGAACTGACCGACGCCAATGCCGCGCTGTTCGATCCCGCGCATCAGTTCGCCGGCTGCATTCCTGGTATTCACGAGATCCTGCGCCGGCAGGGTTTGCTCGCGGGACGCTGGTGCCTCGATCCACGTGAAGACCTCAGTCCGGGGCAGATGGACGACATCGACCGGGTCGTTCGCCGCTATCCTCATTTAACAGACGACGACTTCGTGAAAGAGCACCTGCAGCGATGGCTGTCATGACGTTCGAGAACCTTCTCCGCCGCCTTGTCGCCCTGCTCGTGCTGATCGCTGCGCTCGCACCCTCGGTGCCGGCGCAGGAGGCGCTTGGGCGGCGAAGCCTTGGCGAAGGCGGCCCCCCGTCCGCCGATCTGGTAATGGTCGACGCGAGAATCCTGACCGTCGACCCGGCGTTCCGCACCGCGACGGCCCTGGCCGTGCGTGACGGCCGGTTCGTCGCCGTCGGGTCGAATGAAGAGGTGCGCCGCCAGATCGGACCCAACACGCGCGTGATCGAGGGACGAGGGCGCACGGTCGTGCCCGGCTTCATCGACACGCACGTCCACGCGCTGGACGTCGCGAGCGGCGAGGCGACGCAGCCGTTCGTGAATCTCCGGTCGATCAAGGAAGTACAGGACTGGCTTCGCGCGGAGGTGCCGAAACGGCCGCGGGGCTCATGGCTGTGGACGCCGCGGACCTACCCGACGCGGCTGCGCGAGCACAGGTTTCCGACACGCCAGGAACTGGACGCCGCCGCACCCGATCATCCCGTCGTGCTCGACTGCGCATATGCCTTCTCGCTGAACACGGCGGCGCTCCGGGCAGCCGGAATCACGCGCGATTCCCCGAGCCCGGTGGGCGGCGCCATCGTGAAGGACGCCGCCGGCGAACCGACCGGCCTGTTGCGCAACGCCGCGGGCCTGTTGGCGCGCTTTCGTCCTGCATCAGGAGGGGCGCCGCTCGATACGCTCGAACAGGTTCATCGGCAATACCTGGCCGCGGGCATCACGAGCGTCATCGAACGAGGCGCGACACTGCCGGGGTTCGAGACCTATCGCCGGTTGAAACTGGCGGGCCGCCTGCGGCTGCGGGCCACGGTCACACTACGCGTGCCCGACGCCAAGGACGCCGCCGCCGTTGAGCGCTTCATCGACGGGCTGCCCTTCAAGTTCGGCGAGGGAGACGAGTGGTTAAAGGCGGGGCCGCTCAAGCTCGTGGCCGACGGCGGCATCCTGATCGGCACGTCGTTCATGCGCAAGCCGTTCGGCCGGGGCGCGAGCGAGCTCTACGCCATCGACAATCCCGCCGATCGCGGATTCCTGAGCCTCACACCGGCGCAGCTGGCGGCCGCTATCGGCATCATCCACCGCCGCGGCTGGCAGATGGTGGCGCATGTGACCGGCGATGCGGGCGTCGACGTCGTGCTCGACGGAATCGAGGCGGCGCTGAAACAGACGCCGGGGCCGCCAAACCCGGCAGATAAGGACCGGCGGCATACCGTGATTCATGGCTACTTCGCCAATACTGAGTCTGCGAGGCGCGCCGCGCGGCTCGGAGTTCTCGTCGACACGCAACCCGCATGGCACTACAAGGATGGAGACGCCCTGGCGCGGGGCCTCGGCGCCGACCGCCTGGCGCACTTCATCGGGCTCACAACGCTTCGCCAGGCCGGTGTCGAGGTCGCGATCAACACCGACCACATGCTCGGCCTCGACGCGAATGACGCTCTGAATCCGTTCAACCCTCTGCTCACGATCTACTCCGCGACCACGCGCCGGACCGAATCAGGGCGGGTGCTGGGTGGGAGTGAAGCCGTGACGCGACGCGAGGCGCTGCGCATGATGACGAGCGCCGCCGCCAGATTCAGCTTCGATGAACAGCACCGCGGTTCGATCGAAGTCGGCAAGCTGGGCGACTTCGTGGTCCTGGAGGATCACTTCCTTACAGTCCCGGCCGAACGCCTCCGCACGATGCGCGCGGATGTCACGGTCGTTGGCGGACAGGTCGCCTTCGACCGAGAAGAAAGCGAACGACACGGCGCGGCGGCCCCCAGCGCCAAAAAGGAGAAACGGCCATGATGAATCGTCGCCTCTTCCTATCGAAAACGGCGGCCGCGACCGTCGGACTGGCCGCGGCCTTCCCGGCGCGGAGCCGCGCACAGAAAAGCCCGAACGATACGATCAACGTGGCGATCATAGGGATACGCGGCGACAACAAGGGGCATCCGACATGGACCGCGCGCGGCCGCGGCCAGGATCACTACGAGCATCTGGCCGGCATCCCCAACGTCCGCGTCACTCACGTGGTGGATGTCGACGAGCGGCACTTCAAGACCTCATTGCCCTTCATGAAGGAGAAGTGGGGAGGAGATCCGAAGACTGAAACCGATTTCCGGCGCGTCCTCGACAACCGGAATATCGACGCCGTGACGATCGCGGCGCCGGATCACTGGCATGCGCTGATGACGATCCTGGCCTGCCAGGCGGGCAAGGACGTCTACGTCGAGAAACCCATCAGCCACAACATCGTCGAGGGCCGGCGCATGATCGAGGCCGCCCGGACGTACAACCGCGTGGTCGGCGTCGGCACGCAGCGGCGCAGCGGCGCGGTGCTCGCCAAGGCCGTGCAGTTCCTCCGCGACGGCGGGCTCGGCAAGGTCTACGAGGGACGGACGATCGTCTATCGCTTCAGGGATCCCATCGGGGTGATGCCGAACAGTCCGTTACCGGCGGGCGTCAACTACGACCTGTGGCTGGGCCCGGCGCCCGTGCGTCCGTTCAACGTGCATCATTTTCATTACCACTGGCACTGGTTCTGGGAACACGGCACCGGCGACCTGGGGAATACCGGCGTGCATTCGCTGGACGCGGTGCGCTGGTTGCTGGGCAAACAGGAGCACCCGCGGGCGGCGTACTCCGTCGGCGGCCTGCACGAGGAAGGGGCGCCGACCGATCAGGTCACCCCGAATACGCAGCAGGCCACGTTTCAGTATGGGGATGGCACACGGCTCCACTGCGAAGTGCGCAACTGGTCCAGCGGGCCGGCCGAGGCTCAGGGCATCTACATTTACGGCGCGAAGGGCTGGATGAAGGTCACCGACGACAAGGCGCAGGTCTATTTCGGCCGGAGGAACGAAGCCGGTCCGGTTCTGACCTCCGACGAGAAACCCGACGCCGGGCAGGCCCATTTCGAGAACTTCATCGGCTGCGTGCGGTCGCGCCAGTCGCAGAACCTCAAGGCCTCGATCGAGGACGGCCATCTTTCGACGACACTTTGCCACCTGGGCAACATCTCCTACCGGCTTGGACGATCGGTCACGTTCGACGGCGCGGCGGAGCGGTTTGTCGGCGATGAAGAAGCTAACCAGCTGCTCAGCCGCACGTATCGCGCGCCGTATCTGCTTCCCGAGAAGCCGTGACGCGGGACCAACACCATGCCAGGTTCACCGACCCTGTGCGCGTCAGCTTGACCGGGGGACGCCCGGGGGCAGGTACCCAATGTCGAGCGGCTCGTAGCCCGGCTTGGCGATCCGAAGCCGGTACATCCCCTGTGGGAGGGGATAGCCCTTCAGCGGCGTCAGGCCGAGCGTCTCCCACGCGCCGGTCAGGTCGAGATAGGTGCGGAGAGACGCCCGCGCGACCTGGCCGGCGCGTACAGTTCGGCCTCGCGAGCCAGCCTCACCGCTGCGAGCGATCGCCCAGATTTGTCCAGTCGTTCGAACTCGGGGATCGCAACGTCGCGCGCCCAGCCCGCACGCACCGTCGGCCGCCGCCAGACGGCATCGGGCGTCCGAGTCAACCGCGCGAGTGCCGTCGCGAGATCCGCACGCATCGTTCCCGCGTCCGGGTAGCGGGCCGCGGCATCCTTCGCGAGTGCCCGATCGAGGATGCCTCCACCGCTGTTGAAACTTGATGGCGGAGCGCCCGCAGCGGCGGCGGGTCGTCACGCAGGATGGCCATGATGAGGCCGCCATCTGATGCCGATGCGAACGGCCGGCGTCCCGCGAGCATCTCGTAGACGACGACGCCCAGGGAGAAGATGTCGGACCGCGAGTCCACCGGCCGTCCTTCGACCTGCTCGGGCGACAGGGCGGCCCGGCAGAAAGGTCGTGATGTGGAGCCGCGCGGGAGCGCGCCCGGTCATGAGCGCGGCACGAGACGGCGAGCAAATGGGCGACGCCACGTAGGCGGTGGTGAATCGAACGGTTGACGTTAGAGCCGCATCGGCTCGGAATCCTTCCACGTGGCCATTCGATTGTCAATTTCCAGGCGCGCATGGAGTCTTCCGCGGCGAGCGCAGATGTTACCCGCAGCGGCCGCTTTCGGTTTCCGCGGGCATGGGAGTAACATCGGCGGAAATGCGGATGATGAATCATTCACGGGTGAAGTTGCCGACGCCGGGAACGGTCAGGGCACTTGCCGTCGTCGCGGCATGTTTGTCCGCGGTGCTCGTTGATGCCTACCAGCGCAGGGAAGCAGCGCCGCAGCCAGCGCTGAGCATCCGCTACCAGGAGAAGGCGGGAACGATTTCCGTGTATCGCGCCGGCCACCCCGAGGCGGTCGTGACGCACAACGTCCGGCCGGATTTCCGGCCGTTCATGCATCCGATCGTCGCTCCAGACGGCAAGGGGATCCTCACCGAGCTCAGTCCCGACCACCACCAGCACCAGACCGGGTTGTTCTGGGGGTTCACGCGCGTGAACGGTCGCGATTACTTCCACAATCCGGGCGCCGACCATTGGCGGCGCGTGTCAGCCACCATCCTTCAGCAGACCGGCCAGGAAGTCCGCTGGCAGACCGTGTACGACCTGCTGGACGAGGCGGGTCAGGCGATCCTTACTGAGACGCAGCGCTGGACGATGCGGGAGCGCGGCGGGAGATTCGTGCTCGACCTCGAGTGGCGGGGTGACGCGAAGACCGACGTCACGGTTGGCAAGTACGACTACGGCGGCCTGTTCCTGCGCATGCCATGGCGGGCGGGAATCCGCGGCGAGGTCGTCAACGCCGCGCGGCAGCGGAACGAGCGCGCCGAGGGGCAGCGGGCCATGTGGATCGACGTCGGGATGCAGGTCGAAGGGCGCG
>JBKJRJ010000261.1:0-2786 GCA_046594705.1 Vicinamibacterales bacterium | reverse complement strand
GATCAGCAGCACCGGTTCGCCCGATCCCGTCGCCTGGTATTCCAACTCCATCCCATTCACGCGTGCGCTCTGCATTCGATCTCGTGGCATGATCGTTTCCTCCATTGATTGCGTGATCAACGGCATCTCAGTCTCCTGTCACACTGAATCGCACATCCTGCGGGCGCGGCCCCCAATTACTAATGCGTAACGAATGCTGTTACGGTGGGTAACTTCTGTCGTTACAATCCCGCCGGGAGGATCCGGGACGTCAACCGAGCACCCACCTCAAAGGATGAGCATGCACGAGGCGGCCGACGCGACTCCTCTCGAACGGGCGCGCGCCGCCGCCGCCGCCCGCAATTGGCAGAACGCATACGAGCTGCTCATCGAAGCGGACGCGAGCACGCCGGTTACGGGACCCGACCTCGCCCTGCTGGCCGGGGTTGCCTATGCGACCGGCCATCTCGATGTGACCCTCGACGCGTGGGAGCGGCTCTACAGAGTGAGCGCACAGGCCGGCGATCACCTGACGGCGGCCGGCGCGGCGGTTCGCGTCGCCATGCACCTGATGTTCGACACGGCCCTCCTGGCCCCCGTCCGGGCGTGGCTCACGCGGGCGGAGCGACTGCTCGAGGGTCACGAGGAAGACACACCGGTCCATGCGTGGTTCGCCGTCGTGCGCAATTACGAACGACTGTTGTCAGGCGACTTCGCCAGCGCTCGACAATGGGCTCGGCGAGCCGTAGAGGCAGGCACGGGGCGCGACGCGGCTGCCGCCGCCATCGGCCGGGTCGCGGAGGCGCGCAGCCTGATCCTGGAGGGCGATGTCGCGCGAGGTCTCGAGCTCCTCAACGAAGCCGCGGTGGCGACCGTCGCCGGCGATCTCGATCCGCTCTCGACCGGGGTCGTCTACTGCGAGGTGGTGTGTGCCTTCCAGGCGCTCGGGCAGTACGACCTCGCAGAGGAGTGGACCGATGCGATGGAGCGGTGGCGGCACGGGCAACCGGTCGGGAGCCTTCACGGACGTTGTCGCGTGCACCGGGCCGAAATCCTCCGGTTGCGTGGGTCCTGCGCAGAAGCGGAGACGCAGATCCTCCTGGCGTGCGAGGAGCTGCGCCCGTACTTGCGGCGGGAGTTCGGATGGCCGCTGACCGAGCTTGGCCGCATCCGATTCCGGAAAGGAGACATTCAGGGCGCGGAGGATGCGTTTCTAGCGGCCCACGAGGCTGGATGGGATCCGCAACCAGGCCTCGCCCTGGTGCATCTGGCGCGCGGGGATGTCGCCCGCGCCGCCGCGTCTATTCGCGACGCTCTCGACCGGCCCTCGACCGTTCCATCGAAGGAGTGGCCGCCGAACACGGAACTCCGTCGCGCACCGCTCCTCGAGGCGCAGGTGGAGATCGAAGTCGCGGCCGGCGACATCGATCTGGCTCGGTCCGCCGCCAACGAGCTCGGGCGTGTGGCGACGCTGTTTCAGAGCAAGGCGCTTGCGGCCAGTGCGGCCCTCGCTCACGGACGGGTACGCCTGGCAGAGGGCGAGACGGCTGCCGCCGGCAGTCACTTCGAGGTCGCGACGCAACTGTGGAGCGAGATTGGCGCCCCTTATGAGACGGCACTCGCACGGATGGGCCTCGCGCACGCGCTCCGCGCCGCGGGGAAGCAGGAGCGCGCCTTGCTCGAGCTCCAAGCCGCGCGCGCAACCTTCGCGCGAATAGGCGCCCTGGATCAGGAGGCGCGAGCGGCGCAGGCCTGCGGCGATCTCCGGCCAGCCGCGCAAATCCCAGTGCATCCAACAACCGGCGCCAATCTCGCCGATGCCGTCGTCGTTCATCGCGAGGGCGACTACTGCTCGATCGTGTTCGACGGGCGAACCGCACGCCTGCGCGATTCGAAGGGCCTGCAGTACCTGGCGCGACTCCTCGCCGATCCCGGGCGCGAGCTCCATGTGCTGGACTTGGTGGCCGCCGCGACAGCTGGGCCCGACATGACCCGCTCCCCCACGGGGCTCCGTGTGGTCGGCGACGCGGGGGATGCCGGCGAGCTGCTCGATCGGCGCGCCAAGGAGGCGTATCGGCGACGGCTCGGAGAGATCGACGCGGACATCGAGCAGGCGCAGGCGGCCGGGGACGTTGGGCGGGCCGCGCAAGCGGATGCCGAACGCGACTGTCTCGTGAGGGAGCTGGCCCGCGCGGTCGGTTTCGGGAATCGTGATCGACGCGCGGGTGCCGCCTCCGAACGCGCCCGAAGCGCAGTCACTCGCGCCATTCGCCAGGCCCTGGGCCGCCTCCGCGCGCACCACACCTCACTCGGCGAGCATTTCGACCGGACGATTCGGACCGGCACCTACTGCGTGTATTTGCCCGATTCTCGAGTGCCAGTCGCGCGGAAGCTTTGACGCGGGCGGCCGGGGGGAGAGCCGGCCTCACGTCACCTGAGCAGTTCCTGGCGCTGCCGGGCTGTCCTCTCCTTCAGCGCCCGTGCCTTCTTGCGATCCCTCCATCCCCCTACATCCAAACACGGCGTCCGCGCGTAGGCCATATGACAACGACTGTGCGCCATATCGTGTGAGCGGCTCAGGTCGTGGTTCGGAAACCTTGGGGGAGTAATCAAATGCGTAGAGTGGTCACAGCAGTCGTCGCCGCCGCCATCATGGCCGGCGCGGGCGGCGTCATCTCCGGCTCCAGTCATCGGGAGGCGCCCGGCATCACGAAAACACCAAAGCTCGACGGGACAGACTTCTACATGTTCCGCAGCTACGAGCCCGGCAAAGACGGGAACGTCACGTTCCTGGCGAACTATCAGGG
>JBKJRJ010000546.1:0-10638 GCA_046594705.1 Vicinamibacterales bacterium | reverse complement strand
GGCACGGGTGAGGCCGAGGACTACTTTCTCGCGGGACGCACCATCGGGCCCGCGGTCTTCCTGCTGTCGCTGTTCGGCACGAACATGACGGCGTTCTCCATCCTCGGGGCCTCGGGCCACGCCTTTTCGAACGGGATCGTCACCTACGGCCTGATGGCCTCGTCGTCGGCGCTGATCATCCCGCTCGGCATTTTCTTCATCGGGACGCGGCTGTGGGCGCTCGGCAAGCGCCACGGCTTCATGACGCCGGTGCAGATGTTCCGCGATCGCTGGGAATGCGGCCACATCGGCACCGTGATCTTCGCCGTCCAGGCCGTCCTGCTGATCCCCTACATCGTCATTGCCGTCATGGGCGGCGGCACCACGCTGCGGGTGGTCAGCAACGGGGTGGTGCCGTTCTGGCTCGGCGGCGCGATCGTCTCGCTCGTGGTGATGAGCTACGTGTTCTTCGGGGGCATGCGCGGTACCGCCTGGGTGAACACCTTCCAGACGGTGCTGTTCCTGTCGTTCGGCGCCATCGCGGTCGGGGTGATCGCGCACGGCATGGGTGGATTCTCGAATGCGATGGAGTCGCTGCTGGCGTCGCCGTCCACGGCGCCGCTGCTGACGCGCGAGCGCGTCTCGCCGCTGTATTTCCTGAGCTACACCTTCATCCCGCTGTCGTCACTCGCCTTCCCGCACATCGGCATTTTCTGTCTGACGGCAAAGCGGCTCTCGCACTTCCGCCGGACGGTCGTCCTCTATCCGATCTGCATGCTGGCGATCTGGCTGCCGTCGGTCTTCCTCGGACTCGCGGCCAACCAGGCCGTGGACTTGCCGGCGATCCAGTCGAAGGTGGAGGCGCGCGCGACGCTGGCGGCGCAGGGGCCGGCGCTCAGCCCCGAGCGGCGGACCGAACTCCGCGCCGCGGCGAGCGGGGACGATGTCATTTTGCGGCTGGTCGAGGGTTACGCGCCGCTCTGGCTGGCGGCGCTGCTCGGGGCCGCCGTCATGGCGGCCGTCATGGCGAGCGACTCACAGATCCTGGCGCTGTCGACAATGTTCACGGAGGACGTCTTCGCGTTTTACGGCGGCGCGGCGCGGTTCGGCCCGCATGTGCAGGTGCAGACCGGCCGTGTCTTCGTCATCCTGCTGACGCTGGTCGCGTATGCCATCGCCATGACGGCGCCGCAATCGATTTTCGACATCGCCAGCCAATACGCTTTCGCCGGATACGCCGCGCTGTCGCCGCTGCTCTTCGCGGCGCTGTTCTGGAAACGCAGCACCCGGTGGGGTGCGCTGGCGGTGGCGGTGTGGACGGCATCGGCGGTGGCCGGGATTGCCGTCCTCCAGTCGGTGGTGGCGGCCCCGCCGCCTGGCACGGCGGTAACCATCTGGGGCGTGGGCGGCGTAGATGTCATTGCGCGCATCGCCGCTGGAACCACGGTGCTCGGGTTCCTGCCGGTGGTGCCAATGACGATCATCTCGGCGCTCCTGATGTTGATCGTGTCGCGCGGCACGGCGGGGGCACTCCCCGGCGCCGCCACGCTCGCGAAGTACGAGGTATAGACATGAACAGGAAGACCTGGCTGATTGCCGTGATTGCGGCGATCGGCTTCGCGTTCGACACCTACGAGCTCCTGATGCTGCCGCTCATCGCGCGGCCCGCGCTGATGGATCTGCTGAATGTGCCGGGAACGGACCCGTCGATCAACCAGTGGGTCGGTTATCTCTTCTACTGGCCGGCGGTGTTCGGCGGCATCTTCGGTTTGCTCGGCGGCTACCTGACCGACCTGCTGGGCCGGCGCCGGGTGCTGACGTGGAGCATCCTGCTCTACGCGTTCTCCGCGTTCGCCGCCGGTTACTCGACGACGGTCTATCAGCTGCTGTTCTGGCGCATCTGCACGTTCGTCGGCGTCTGCGTCGAGTTCGTCGCCGCGGTCGCGTGGCTGGCGGAGCTGTTCACCGATCCAAAGCGCCGCGAATCGGTCATCGGCTACACGCAGGCGTTCGGATCGCTCGGCGGGCTGATGGTGACGGGCGCCTATGCCTACGCCGTCACCCACGGCGCGAGCTTCCCCGAGGTGGCGGGGGGCCACGAGGCGTGGCGCTACACGCTGATGTCGGGCGTCATCCCCGCGATTCCGCTGATCATCATCCGGCCGTTCCTGCCGGAGTCGCCGGCCTGGCGCGAGAAGAAGCGCGCCGGCACGCTCAAGCGGCCGTCGTTCGCCGAGCTCTTCACGCCGCGGTTCGCCCGAACGACGATCGTGACCACGATCATGATGGCGTGCGTGTATGCCGCCGCGTTTGGCGCCATCCAGCAGATGCCGCGCATCGTCCCCGGTCTGCCGGAGGTGCGCGGCCTGGCGCGTCCCGTGATCGAGCACACGGTCAGCGCCGTCCAGCTATTCCAGGAGCTGGGCGGCCTCGCGGGGCGCGTCATTCTCGCCTTCCTCGCCATTCGCATCCTGAACCGGCGGCGCCTGCTGCATGTGTTCCAGGTCCCCGGGATGATCCTGCTGCCGATCCTGTTCATTCTCGCGCCGGGCGCCAGCGTGGCGATGGTGAAATGGGGAATTCTGGGGGTCGGCCTGCTGACGATCGCGCAGTTCAGCTTCTGGGGAAACTACCTGCCGCGCGTCTACCCGACGTACTTGCGCGGCACCGGCGAAAGCTTCGCCGCCAACGTGGGTGGACGCATGATCGGCACGTCCGCGGCGCTGGTGACGACGAACCTTGTCGCCTCGATGCCGGGCCTGACGCCGGCCACCAAGCTCGCCTACGCGGCAGCGCTGGTCGGGACGACGGTCTACGTGATCGGGTTCATTGCCAGTTTCTGGCTGCCGGAACCAGGCCAGGAAGAGCTGCCGGAATAAGCGACCAGAGGGCAGTTTCCAGTAAGCAGTTTCCAGTTGGTCACCGCCAACGGGCCACTGATGCTGCCTACTGTCTACTACAACGCGCCTTCGTATAAGGACCGCGCAGCGGCCTCGTCGAAGGCGCGCGGATTGTGCGTCCCGGTCCACTGGGTTGCCGCATCGGCCGCGAGCGCGGGCAGGTCGGCCGGCGAGACGCCGAGCTCCGCCAGCGTCTGCGGCAACCCGGCGGCGCGGGCGAGCGCGGCCAGCCGTTCCGCGAGATCCTGTCCAGGTAGCAGCGCGGCGTAGCGCTCCCCCACTACAGCCGCGTTCCAGCGCACCACGTGCGGCAGCATCACGGCGATGGCGATGCCATGGCTCGTGCCGTACTTCGCGGTCAACGGATTCGCGCAGGCGTGCGTGGCGCCGAGCATCGACGCCTCGATGGCGATGCCGGCGTAATGCGAGCCGAGCAGCATGGCGCCGCGGGCCGCCAGGTCGCGGGGCTCGGCGAGCACACGCTCGTAGTGTGCCTCGAGCAGCCGCCAGGCCTCACGGGCGAAGAGCGACGAGAGGTCGGTGCGGTGCTTCGTCACCCAGGCCTCGACCGCGTGGGAGATCGCGTCGTAGCCGGCGACCGCGGTGACCGATGCGGGCTGCGTGACGGTGAGCGCCGGGTCCAGGATCGCGATCCGGAACGCGGCCTTGTCGTCGCCGCACGCCATCTTGGCGTGCGTTTCCGCGTCGGAGATGAGCGCGTAGGACTGCGCTTCGCTGCCGGTGCCGGCGGTGGTCGGCACGCCGATCGACGGCAGCATCGCCTTCGACGCCTTGCCGTGGCCGCGGTAGTCGCGCATCGAGCCGCCATTGGTCAGGACGAAATTAATGCCCTTCGCGCAGTCGAGCGAGCTCCCGCCGCCGATCGCCACGATCCCGTTGAGGCGCCCGTCGGCCGCGTAGGCGCGTCCGGCCTCGACCATGTCGGTGTCGGGATTGGGTCCGAAGTTGTGAAAAAAGAAGGGCACGATGCCGACCGCATCGAGCAACAGGGCGACCCGATCGACCAACCCGGTCTTCACAATCCCCCGGTCGGCCACGATCAGCGTGCGTTCGAAACCCAGATCACGGCCCAGCAGGCCGATCTGATCCAGCGCTCCTTCTCCAAACACGACGCGCGTTCGCAGGGTGAAATCAAAAGGGGTCATCGCGATGCGACTATTATGGCGGAAGCCGGAACTGACAACGGCCGACTGGCAACTGGCAACTGTGAACCAGCCCCTGGAAACGATTATGCAGAACGCCTTGCTCGCGGCGCTTGCGATCGCGTCGTTGACGCTCGTGGCCGCCGCCGCGGATACCACCTCGCAACAGTACTGGCCGCAATGGCGCGGACCGAACGCGACCGGCGTGTCGACGACCGCCGATCCCCCGATCGAGTGGAGCGAAACCAAGAACGTCCGGTGGAAGACCGAGATCCCGGGGCGCGGCTCCGGCACGCCCGTGATCTGGGGCGACAAGGTGTTCGTGCTCTCGGCGGTACCCGTTGGCGTGGATGCCGCCGCGTCGCACCAGGCCCGGGGCGGCGTCCAGCCGCGCATCGCGCACCGCTCGGTCGTGATGGCACTCGACCGCAAGACCGGCAGACTGTTGTGGGAACGCACCGCCCGCGAGACGATGCCGCACGAAGGGGCGCACCCGCAGTTCGGCACCTATGCATCGTCGTCCGCCATGACTGACGGCGAGCGGGTCTACGCGTTCTTCGACTCGTTCGGGCTCTACGCCTACGACATGAACGGCAAGCTGCTGTGGGAGACCGACCTCGGCGACAAGAAGATGCGCAACGAGTTCGGCGAGGGCCAGACGCCGGTGCTGCATGGCAACCGCATCGTGGTCCAGTGGGATCATCAGGGCCCGTCGTTCATCGCCGCTCTCGACAAGACGACCGGCAAGGAGATCTGGCGGACCGAACGCCAGGAGATCGACAGCTGGGGCACACCGCTCGTGGTCGAGCACGGCGGACGCGCCCAGGTCATCGCTACCGCGATGAACAAGGTCCGGAGCTACGACCTCGAAACCGGCGCGCTCGTCTGGGAAGGGCCGGGCCTGACGATGAACCCGATTCCGTCGTCCGTCTACGGCGACGGCATGGTGTTCGCGGTGAGCGGCTTTCGCGGCAACAAGCTGCACGCGATTCGGCTCGACGAGGCGAAGGGGGACATCACGGCGAGCGGCGCGATCAAGTGGTCGCTCAGCCAGGACACGCCGTATGTCCCGTCACCGCTGCTCTACGACGGCGTGATTTACCTGCTGAAAGGCAATACCGGCATCCTCTCCGCGTTCGACGCCAGGACCGGCAAGCCCCACTACCAGCTCCAGCGTCTCGAGGGTGTGCCGAACGTGTTCGCGTCACCCGTTGGCGCGAAGGGACGGGTCTACGTCCCGGGCCAGCAGGGGACGACGATCGTATTCAAACACGGGCCGGCTTTCGAGGTGCTCGCGACCAATGCGCTGGACGACGCCTTCGATGCGTCGCCAGCGCTGGCCGGGAACGAGATCTACCTCCGCGGGGCGAACTACCTGTACTCGATTGGGAAGTAGCCGCAGACTGCCTCGGGCGGCAGACCGCCTTGGGCGGCAGACCGCCTCGGGCGGCAGACCCTTCGGTTAGACCGCCTTGGCGTCGAGCTCGATCTTGAGCGAGCCGCGCAGGGCGTTCGAGACCGGGCACTTGCTCTCGGCCTCTTTGGCGACCTCGGCGAACTGTTCCTTCGGGATGCCGGTGAGGCCGTGCGCGGTCACCGACAGCTTCGACGTGGTGATCGTGATTCCCGCGTCACCCTTGTCGGCGCTGACGGTGGCGGTGACGTCGGTCTTCGCGATCGAGCCGCCCTTGCGCCCGATGGTCGCGTTGAGCGCCATGGCGAAGCAGGCCGCATGAGCGGCGGCGATCAGCTCCTCGGGGCTGGTGTTGCCGGCCGGCTCGCCGATGCGCGAGGGGAACGACACCGGCAGGTTGAAGGCGCCGCTGCCGGCCTTTGCCGTGCCCTTGCCCTCCATGATCGAGCCTTCCCAGTTGACCGTGACGTTGCGTGAGAACGTTGCCATTGTCTTGTCTCTCCTTCTGATGCAGGCCTGCCGGCCCGCGCTACGGCGGAGCTGATGTCCGCCTACTTTTTTCCCTTGGCCGTGATGGCCAGTTGCACGCAGACGCCGGTGAGGCCGAGCGCCAGCCACCCCAGCAGGATCCAGTGCTGGCCCGGCGCGGGGTTCATCGGGTAGGCCAGCCAGACGTTGTTGCGCGCCGCCGCATCGACCGACACCTTGGTGCCCGACAGCGCGATGGCGCCGACGATCATCGTCCACGCGCCGCCGAACGCGGTGGCGCCGACGATCACGTAGCGCTGAAGCGCCAGCGCCGCGAGGGCGCCGGCGATCGAAAAGAGGATGACGACGAGCGCGCTCGGCTCGCGGCCCAGCGAGGCCCAGATCAGGCTGGTCGCGAGGGCGCCGATACCCGCCCCGAGCAGCGCGACGCCGACGAAATAGGCGGCAATCAGGATCAGGGCGCCGACCAGGCCGCCCGCGAGGGCGGCGCCGATCATCCACGCCGCGTGCTCGGTCCCGGCGGCGCCGCTGGCGAGCAGCGCGCCCAGCATGAACCCGTAGATGCCCAGCACGATCCGGAACACGCGGTACCCGGCGAAACAGGAAATCAGTCCGCCGACGAGCAGAATGACGGCCGCGGGAAGCTGGAAGGACGCCGGCAGCATGAACAGAAGATTATAGTCCGCGGCCGCGTGCTAACGTTGTCGTTTCACCCGATGCCGCAGCCCCCGGTCCCGAGCCCCCGACGAGGCGTCAGCGTCACCGGCGTCCTCACCGCCGTCGGCGGGCTGGCGCTGCTCGCCTGGGTCGTGCGGGCGGTCGGCGTCGCCGAGATCATGGCCGACGTGCGCCAGGTCGGCTGGGGCCTGGCGATCGTGGTCATACTCGGCGGGCTCCGGTTCCTGCTGCGCGCCGCGGCCTGGCGGTTGTGCCTCGACCCGCCGCACAGGCTGCGGCTGAGGGATGCCTTCGCGGCCGTCATCTGCGGTGACGCCATCGGCAACCTGACACCGCTCGGACCGCTGGTCGGCGAACCCGCCAAGGCGGCGTTCGTGCGCGGGCGCGTGGCGCTCACGCCGGCGCTGACGGCGCTGGCGATTGAGAACCTGCTCTACACGCTGTCGGCGGCCGCGATGATCGCGGCCGGGATGGTGGCCCTGCTGCTGCGTTTCCAGCTGCCGGCGAATGTCCGAGGCGTCGGCGAGGCGGCCATCGCCGGGACCGTCGCCCTCTTCCTTATGGCCCTGTGGATGCTCTGGCGCCAGCCCGCGCTGGTGAGCCGCGCCCTCGGCATCGCCCGCCCCCTGCGCCGCCATGCCGAGCGCGTCCGCCAGCTGGAGGAGGACATCTACACGTTCGCCTCGCGCCATCGCGGCGCGCTCCCGGGCCTTGCCGCGGCAGAGATCGGCTTCCATGTGCTCGGCGTGACCGAGATGTATTTGACCCTCTGGCTGCTCAACGTGGGAGGGCCGCTGCTGCTCAACGCGTTCCTGTTCGAAACCGCGAATCGGTTGATCACCGTGGTGTTCAAGGTGGTTCCGCTCAGGCTGGGGGTGGACGAGGCCGGCACCGCCTGGTTCGCGACCCTGATTGGCCTGCCGTACAAGACCGGTCTTGCCCTGGCGATCATCCGGAAAGCCCGCATGCTGTTCTGGGCCGTCGTCGGCGGCGTCCTGCTCGTCCGTGAGGGGTTATCCGGCCGGGCACGGTCCGTGCAAATTCCTTCAGCGGACTGAGCCGTTCGGCGTCCCACCCTCGCCTTAGGAGGTGGCCCTGTCGGATCCGGAAACGTGGCGCGTATTGGACGCGTCAAAGCTGAAGAGTTAGTTGTGACGCCATCATCATCAGGCCCGGTCAGACGGGCAGTCATCCTGGCCGCCGGCAACGGCGACCGATTCCGAACACTCAATCGCGATTCCAAGCTGATGCACCCCCTGCTCGGGCGCCCGATCCTGCTCCGGACGCTGGAAGCGGCGCGTGACGCCGGGGTCCAGGCGGCCACAGTGGTGGTGGGCTACCAGGCCGATCGAATCCGTGCACTGGTTGAGCGGTGTGCTCCCAGCGGTCTCGCGATTTCGTTCGCCTTCAACCCCGAGTGGGAGCTCGAGAACGGCGTCTCGGCAATGGCCGCCCGGCCCCAGGCCGGGAGCGGACGATTCGCGCTGCTGATGGGTGACCACATCTTCGAACCGCCGGTGCTGCAACGCATGCTGCGCCTCGACGTCAGCGACGGAGACAGCCTCCTGGCCGTGGATGCCAGCCCGGTGACGCCGGAGCAGGCTGACGAAGCCACCAAGGTCCGGCGCGAAGGCTCCCGCATCGTCGCCATCGGCAAGAACCTGGCTGAATACGACGCACTCGACACCGGGGTCTTCGTCTGCTCACCGCTGCTGTTCGACGCGCTGGAGGTTGCGCGCGCGGCCGGCGACACCACGCTCAGTGGCGGCATCCGGTTGCTCGCCGCGCAGGGCTTGATGCACGGCGTGGAGATCGGCGATGCCGCGTGGTGCGACATCGATACGCGAACGGACCTCGACGCCGCCGAGGCGCTGCTCGGGGCGGAGTCCGGGGTCGCGTGAGGATGGGGCGGCGGCTGGTCTCCGGCGGGGCGCTCGCGGTCGGCGTCGTGCTGTTTCTCGCCACCCTCTACTTCATCGATGTTCAACTGATCGTCGCCGCCGGTCCGCGTCTCGGGGTCGCACTCCTACTGTCGATCCTGGTCAGCGGTCTCTGGCATCTCGCCCGGACCTGGGCGTGGTCCTGGTGCTTTCCCCGCCCGCGGCGGATTTCGTTCCTGCGGCTCGCCCGCGTGCGGCTG
This sequence comes from Vicinamibacterales bacterium, assembly GCA_046594705.1. Taxonomy (GTDB): domain Bacteria; phylum Acidobacteriota; class Vicinamibacteria; order Vicinamibacterales; family 2-12-FULL-66-21; genus JAICSD01. The sequence continues at coordinate 1,875 of JBKJRJ010000546.1, read as the reverse complement.
GCCGCCGAGGCGTTCAGCTACCTGACCTTGCGCGGCATCGCGGGGGAACCCCTCAAAGTGGTGCTGCTGGCGGATGACATCGACCCGCGTGTCGCGACCGCGGCGGTCGCGCTCGAGCGCATCGCCTACATGATCGGGACGACCGTGATCGTGGGCGCGGGGTCGATCGTCGCCATGACCCTCCTGCCGCTGACCCCCACCTGGTTTCGTGTCTTCCGCGCGTTCGCGATCGCCGCGGCGGCCGTCTCGCTGCTGACCGCGATGGTGCTCGGCGGACGCGGCACCTATCTCATGACCTTCGTCGCACGGCTCGACCGTGTGATGGGCACGACACTGGCCGGGGGGCGCGTCGGACGATTCGCCGGCGCCGTGGAACGCCAACTGCTGGAGCTCGTGCGCGGCAACGGCACCCGCCTGGCCGTGCTGACCGCCACGACGCTGTTCGCCTACGCGACGATGGCGGCGGAAGCGTGGATCATCCTCAAGGCCTCGGGCGTTCAGGTCTCGCTCGCGAGCGCCTTGACGGTGGAGACCTTCTCACGGGTGGCGAGCTTCGCCTCGGCGTTCATTCCCGCTAACCTGGGAGCGCTCGAAGCGTCGAGTGTCGCCGCCGTCGCGGCCGTGGGCGCTGGCGCGGCGGGCGCGCCGCTCGCCCTGGCGAGGCGCCTCCGCGGACTCTTCTGGGCAGGTGTCGGCCTGGCGATCTATCCGCGGCGCCCGCGACGGACCGACGCGGCAACACTGGTCGCAGTGTCCCCTTCGACCGCCGGATATCCGGCAGGGCCGATCCTGTTCTACTTTCCGTCGGACCCCGCGGTGCGCGTTTCGCCGTTCTCGCGTGTCGCGGGGCTGCCCATCGCCGAACGCGTCCTCCGCTCGGCCTTCCGCGCCCGCTATGCCCGCGTGCTGGTGTTCGCCGAGCCCGCGCTGGCGGCGTCGCTGCGCCGCCTCGCGCGCGGCATCCACGGCGACATCCGCATCATCACCAACGCCGCGGACTGGCGCGCGCTGTTGTCGGCACTGCCTGGAGATACGCCGGCCACCGCGATCGGCGGCGGCCTGGTCGTCTCGCCCGCGCTGCTGGAGGACGCGGCCGCGCTGATGCCGCTCCGGGTCAGCGGACAGCTGCGCGACGTCCCGGCGGGCGGCGCGTGGCCGCTCTCGGGACTGCTCCGCATCCGTGTGGAAGATGCCGTGGCGGTCGAACCGATCGGCCGTGAGTTGCGCGACCGTGCGGCCACCCGTGTGTCGCTGCCCTCAGGTCAGGACGTCTCACGCGGCCTTGGCCGGCTCGTGCTCCCGCTCGTCGAACCGGCGGATGTCGCCGCCGCCGAACGGACCATCAGGCTTTCGAGCTACAAGGACACCGACAACAAGGTCGCGCGCTTCAACCGCAGCATGTCGCTGCCGATCAGCATCGCGCTCATCCGGACGCCGCTGACCGCGAATCAGCTGTCGGTCGCGCTCGTCGCGGTCGGGTTCTATTCCGCCTGGCTGTTCAGCCTGGGCCACTTCTGGGCCGGCATGCTCGGCGCGTTCCTGTCGCTCGCCGCCAGCGTGCTCGACGGCTGCGACGGTGAGATCGCGAGGCTGAAGTACCAGGAGTCGGCGCTCGGCTGCTGGATCGAGACCTTCGGCGACTATTCCTATTACATCGCCATCTTCGTCGGGCTCACGCTGGGCGCGGTGCGCCAGACCGGCTGGCACGGCTTCTACTGGCTGGGCGCGGTGGCGCTCGCCGGCACGCTGATCGCGTTCGCGTTCCTGATCTTCCTCCGGAGCCGCATCACCGCCGGGCACCCCGACAAGCTGCACGCCATCGCCAGAGATCGCTTCCGCGCGGAACCGACCTGGTGGTCGCGCATCATCTGGCGC
>JBKJRJ010000509.1:0-10146 GCA_046594705.1 Vicinamibacterales bacterium | reverse complement strand
GCGAAAACCGCGCTCGGCGAATCCCCGCTCGGCGGCAACCGCGGCGGCCCGGCGCATCATCGCGCCCACCAGCGCATCGTCCTCGGCCGAGAGGGCGTTCAGCGTCGCAATGTGGCGCTTCGGGATCACCAGAGCGTGCAGGGGAGCCTGCGGGTTGATGTCGTTGAGCACGAACAGCTGTTCGTCCTCGTAGATGAAGGTGGCGGGGATTTCTGTTCGCGCCATCTTGCAGAACAGGCAGGCGGAGGGCTCATGGCTCATGGCGGTGGCTCAGTGTCAGGGCTCACGCACAAAAATCAGCGTCCGGGTGATCGCCTGCAGGTCCTGGCGCACGTGGCTCAACCTCCAGCCATGCGGCGCCGCGATGGCGGCCACTCGGTCGTCCTGATCGTAGCCGACCTCGACGACCAGCCGTCCGCCCGGATTCAGCCGCACCGCGGCCTGGGGCAACAGCCGCGCGAAGACCTCCAAACCGTCGATGCCGCCGAACAGCGCCACATGCGGCTCATGCTTGCCGACCTCCGGGATGAGACCCGGCTCGTCGCGCGACGCGACATAGGGCGGGTTCGACACGATCAGGTCCGCCATTTCAATCACCGGCGCGAGCAGATCCCCCGCGCGGAAGTCGATCCGTGCGGCGCCGTTCCGGGCCGCGTTGCGCCGGGCCACGGCCAGCGCCGCCTCCGAGATGTCGGTCGCGATGACCACCGCCTCCGGGAACTCCCGCGCCAGCGAGACGGCCACGCAGCCACTGCCCGTCCCCACGTCGATGACGACGCCGGGTGCGTGGCCGGCGGGGAAGAGCGCCAGCGCTTCCTCGATAATGAGCTCGGTTTCGGGACGCGGAATCAGGACGTCGGAGTTGACCTCGAACGGGCGGCCCCAGAACTCGCGCTCGCCGACGATGTAGGCCACCGGCTCGCGCCTGCAGCGGCGGCCGACGAGGGCGCCGTAGCAGGCGGCGAAACCGGCCGGCTCCTCGTCGCGCAGCCGGACCACGAACGCGGCGCGGTCGCAGGCGAGCACCGTGCGGGCGAGCACTTCCGCATCGAGCGCGGCATCATGGGCACGAATGCCCGCGGCGGTAATCGCCGCGCGGGCGGCGCTGACGCGTTCGCCGAGGGTCATCAGGCGGAGGCGTCCGCCGTGGTCACGTCCTTGAGTTTCTCGGAGGTGAAGTGGGTGACGGCGGCGTCAATCAGCTCCTCGAGGTCGCCGTCGAGCGCCGCCCCGAGCTGGTGCATGGTGAAGGGGACGCGGTGGTCGGTGATGCGGTTTTCCTTGTAGTTGTAGGTCCGGATCTTCTCGGACCGCTCGCCGGTGCCGACCTGGGACCGGCGATCCTTCGCGATGGCGTCCTGCTGCTTCTGCAGCTCCATCTCGTAGAGCCGCGAGCGCAGCACCTTCATCGCCTTGGCGCGATTTTTCACCTGCGACTTCTCGTCCTGCTGCGACACTACGGTGTTGGTCGGGAGATGGGTGATGCGGACGGCGGAGTAGGTGGTGTTGACGCTCTGGCCGCCGGGCCCGCTCGAGCAGAAGGTGTCGATGCGGAGGTCCTTGGCGTCGATCTGGATGTCGACTTCCTCGGCTTCCGGCAGCACCGCCACGGTGGCGGTCGAGGTGTGGATGCGGCCGCTCGCCTCGGTCGCCGGCACGCGCTGCACGCGGTGGACGCCGCTCTCATATTTCAGCCGGCTGTAGACGTTGCGGCCGGCGATGATCGCGATCACTTCCTTCAGCCCGCCGGCGCCGCTGTCGTTGATCGACAGCATCTCGATCTTCCAGCCGTTGCGCTCGGCGAAACGTGAGTACATCCGGAACAGATCCGCGGCGAACAGCGACGCTTCATCGCCACCCGTGCCGGCGCGGATTTCCAGGATGATGTTCTTGGCGTCGTTGGGATCCTTCGGCACCAACAGGACCTTGAGCCCGGCGAGCAGCGTGTCGCCCTGCGCGGCCAGCGACTTGAGCTCGTCTTGCGCCAGCTCGCGCATGTCGGCGTCCTTCAGCAGCTCCTCGTTCTCGGCGCGCTGCGTCATCACGCGCTTGAACTCGCGGAACGCGTCCACCAGCGGCTGCATCTCCGCCACCGCTTTGGAGTGGGTGCGGAACTTCGCGTTGTCGGCCTGGACGACCGGGTCGCCCATCTCGGCCGCCATCTGCTCGTACCTGTGCTCCACCGACGTCAGCTTGTCGAACATTTCCGGATTCATAGTTCTATCCACCCGACACGGGCGGCAGGAACGCGACTTCGTCCCCGTCCGCCAGTGCCGCCGTCAGCCGCGCGTAGTCTTCGTTCACCGCGCATGAGATCGAGCGCGTGTGATCGGCCAGCGCCGGAAACTCCGCGACGAGCGCCTGCCAGGCGTCGTTGGCGACGGCGCCGTCGGGCAGCTCGCGCGTCAGCTCCGATGCGCCGGCCAGCTCGCGGAGCCGCGCGAAGAGGCGAATCGTCACGTGCACGCGCGCTCCACTGCGGCAAGCCGCGCCGTGTCGTCCGCCGGGTCCGCGGTCGCCCCTTCGATCCAGACGTCGCCACCCTCGAAGTGTTCGTGCTTCCAGATCGGGGCGATCTGCTTCAGCCGCTCGATCGCATACCGGCTTGCCGCGAACGCATCGGCACGGTGCGGCGACGCCGCGGCGATCACCACGCTCGCCTCGCCAATCGCCACGTGCCCCGTCCGGTGATGGATGGCGACGCGGACCTGCGGCCAGGTGTCCGCCGCTTCGCCGGCAATCTGCTCGAACGCCCGCAGCGCCAGCGGAGCGAAGGCTTCGTAGTCGAGCCACAACACCCGTCGACCGGCATTGTGATCGCGAACCAGGCCCACGAATGTGATGACCGCGCCGTCTGCGTGGCGGCTGACCGCCGCCGCCACCGCCACCGGATCGAGGGCCGCCTCTGTCACGTCGAAGACAGGTCCGCCTTCGCTCGGCAGCTTCGGCGGGACAGGCATCTGTTCAGTATAACCGCCAGAAATGATTGAGTGGCCCGTGTCCGGCCCCGAGCTGTGGGGCGTGCCGGATCGCCCCTTCGAGGTAGGCCCGCGCCGATCGAAGCGCGCCTTCGACGGGCTGGCCCAAAGCCAGGTAAGCGGCGATGGCAGCCGCGAACGTGCAGCCGGTGCCGTGCGTGTGACGGCTCAGGAGCCGTGGGCCCTGGAGGTCAAATTCCGAGTCGGCGGTGCACACGACGTCGATGACCAGTTCGCCAATGGGCAGGTGGCCTCCCTTCACCACTACGACGCGCGGACCCATGGCGCGGATCCGCCGGGCGGCCGTGCGCATATCGTCGAGCGTGCGAATGGCGATCCCGGCGAGGACCTCGGCTTCGGGCACATTCGGCGTCACCACCTCCGCGAGCCTGAGCAGCTCGGCCTTGATCGCGGCCACCGCATCCTCGCGCAGCAGGCGGTCGCCCCCCTTCGCGATCATCACCGGATCCACCACCAGGTTGGGAAGGTCGAGCGCCACGATCGTGGCCGCCACGGCCTCGACGATCGCCGCAGTGGCGAGCATGCCGGTCTTGACCGCCCGCGGCGGCAGGTCGGCGCCCACGGCTTCGATCTGGGCGATGACCAGCTCAATCGAGACCGGCTCCCATGCCGTGACCCCGAGCGTGTTCTGGGCCGTCACCGCGGTGATGGCGCTGGTGCCGTAGACGCCGCACGCGGCGAACGTCTTGAGATCGGCCTGGATCCCGGCGCCGCCCCCGGAGTCGCTGCCCGCGATTGTCAGTGCTGTAGGCATACAGTAGAATTCCAAGCCATGGCCACCCGCATCGAACAGTATCCCGGCAGCACCTTGCTGCAGACCGTTGCCGCACGCGCGGAGCTGTCAGCCGCGTTTCACGCCGCGGCGGTCCTGTTCGTGACCGTCCTGACCATCGCCGCCGCGCAGGTCAGCGTTCCGCTGCCGTTCACGCCCGTGCCGTTCACGTTGCAGCCGATGGTCGTGCTCCTGGGCGGCGCCGCGCTGGGCTCGCGGCTGGGCATGACCAGCCAGGTGCTCTATATTCTCGTCGGCTTGGCGGGGCTGCCGGTGTTCGCCGCCTCCCCGATTCTGCCGCAGGGTTTCGGCCGCCTGCTCGGCCCCACCGGCGGATACCTCATGAGCTATCCGATCGCCGCGTTCGCCGCGGGCTACCTCGCTGAGCGCGGCTTCGATCGCCGCTACCTCACATCCGTTCTTGCGATGGGCGCCGGCCTCGCGATCATCTTCACCTGCGGCGTGCTCTGGCTGGCGTTCGGCGCGCCGCACCTCGGTCTCTCGATCGCGGTGCGCACAGGTCTCGTCCCCTTCATTCCCGCCGACCTCGTCAAGGTCCTGCTCGCCGCGACCGTGCTGCCGGCGGCGTGGCGGTTCTTGCGGTAGAAAACCACCAACCACCAACTACTTCACGTACCCCAGGCTCCTCAGCCGGTCGATCATTTCCTGATCAAGCGCCTTGCCTTCGCGCGACACGGGGGTCGTGAAGGGACGGCCGTAGGTATCGACATAGCGCGGCGTCAACGGCGACCCGGGCCACGCCACCACGCGGCCGGGTAGCTCGCGGCTGAGCGGCACGCCGAGCCCGTGGAGCAGCGACGGTGCGATGTCCTCGACGCGTGCGATGCCGCCGTCACGCGTGCCCGGCGCCTCATCGGCGAGAGGCAAGCGGTAATGCACCAGCACCCCTTCGGCTGGCGTCTGCACCCGTCCAGGCTGCAGGAGAATCACCACCTCGCTGCCCGCCGCCGCGGTCAGTAACGGCGCGGCCATCTCGCTCAGGAATTCGTAATACCGGCGTAGGCCGTCGACGCGTGCGGCAACCGCGGACGGCGTCTGCGCCGCCCCGTGCGGAGTCGCCAGCAGCGCGTGTTGCGCGATATCGAGCCCGGGCAGATAGACGACGTCGAGGTCGCGCGCGGGTCCCGGGAGCGATTGCGTGAGACCCACGATCGTCGCGTCGAGCTCGGCGGAACGGCGGAGGATATCGACGGTCTCGCGGTCGGATACGTCCGTGAAGCGCGCGGCGGCAGCGGCGGCGGCGCGCCGGCGGATGGCGGGCCACTGCTGTCGCAGCGTGGGGTACAAGTGCGCCGGCGCGATCTCGCCGTCGAGCGCGCCGCCATGCTCGAGCCGGAGCACGGCGCGATCCGTGATCACGAGCCCGGTCCCGGCCGGCGCCGGCCAGGTCGCCCACCAGTTCACCACGGCGGTCCGCAACCCCGCTTCCTCCGCGACTTCCCAGACGGTCTTCGACCGGCGCTCCTCGCGGCTGGCGACCGACGGGCGGGTCAGGCGGACGAGATCCGTCGCGGCGCGGACCGTGCGTGCGACGGCGCCGCCGCCTGTCGCCAGTCGGCCCTGGACGCCGGCGACCCGCCGCGTCTCGATGCCGCGCACGCCGTGCACCTCCGGCGGCTCGCCGGTCGCGATGGTCGTCCAGCCGCGCGCCGGGTCTGAGGTGTCCTGCGCCTGCAGCCGAAGGCGCGTGGCGGCGGCCCCGCCCGCGAGCCGCGACGCGAAGGTCTGCCACATCGCCGGATCGAACCCGTCAATCGCGACCACCCGTAGCTGCTGTCCCCCGGACACGACCGTCAGCGGCGGATGCTCCGGCCCGCCGGGGGACTCCGCCGAGGTGGTCAGGAGCAGCCCCGCCGCGCCCGCAAACGCGACCGCTCCGCCGGCCATCACGACCCGCCACGACGTGGCGGGCACGGGCGGGAGAACGGTTCCGGGACCGCGGCCGGCCGCCAGGACCGCCAGCGTCGTGATGCGGACCGCGTGCCCGAGCAGGAGGCTGATGCCGACCGCAACCGCCAGCGCGAACGACGTCCATACCGGCGCGCTCCAGCCGAAGCCGGCGTTCGCGTTGCGCCACCAGAAGGTCAGGTAGAGCACGCAGCCCGCGGCGGTCAACCAGCCGGCCGCACGCGACACCAGCCGCGCCTGTGAGGCGAACCGTGCGTCGCGCGCCCTGACCATGACGGTCGCGCCGGCACTGGCGAGGAAGGCGATCGCGGTGAGCGCGCCGAAGAACAGGACGCCCAGATAGACGGCGAGGACGAGCGCATCCTGCGGGCCCCTGATGAGGCTGGGCAGCCGGGCCCCCAGACCGAGCGCGGCCGCGGGTCCGAGCAGCACTCCGCCGAGCAGGCCGACGCGCGCGCTCGCCCGCACGGCAAGCCCCAGCGGACCGCGCGATTCGCGCGCGGGCGCCAGCAGGAAGCGATCGACGCCCGCGTCGAGATAGCCGAGCGCGCGCAGCTGCTGCCGGAGCTCGTCGAGCGTCGGATCGCTCATGACCGTCTCGCCGTGACGAAGGCCGACAGTTCTCGCAGCCGATCGGCCCTCGCGCCGAACGGCGCGAGCGCCTGATCCGCCGTGTCGCACAGCTCCGCGGCCAGCAGCCGGGCGCCCTCAACGCCGCTGAACGAGACGAACGTCGTCTTGCGGGCATCCGCGCGGACCGCCTTCCCCGTGTCGGCCGTCTGGCCGGAGACGTCGAGCAGATCATCGACGATCTGAAAGGCAAGGCCCAGGTTCTTGGCGTAGGCGGACAGGGCCGCGAGCGGCTCCGCCGCCGCGCCGGCCGTCACCGCGCCGCAGGCGGCTGCCGCCACGAACAGCGCCCCGGTCTTGCCGCGGTGGATCCGCTCGAGCGTCTCAAACGTGATGACCTGGTCGGTGCCCTGCAGATCGAGCGCCTGCCCGCCGATGAGCCCGCCCGGGCCGACCGCATCGGACAGGATGGCCGACATCCGCGCCGACATCGCGGCGTCGTAGGCGCGCGCGATCGCGCCGTAGGCGAGATTCAGCAGCCCGAAGGCGGCGAGGATGGCGACGGCCTCGCCCGATTCGAGGTGGTTCGCCCGCCGCCCCCGTCTCAGCGGCGCATCGTCCATGCTCGGCAGGTCGTCCAGGATGAGCGAGGAGCCGTGCACCAGTTCGATCGCGGCGGCGGCGGGCACCGCGTGCGCCGCGCTGCCGCGGCACAACTCCGCGCACAGCAGCACGAGCACCGCGCGCACCTGCTTCGACGGGGCGAGGGCCGTGTAGGCCATCGCCCGCTCCACCACGCCGCCATCGGCCGGCACCATACGCCGCAGTTCGGCGGCGACACGATCCTGGTATGCCGCGAAGAAGCGGGGCAGTGCCGTCATTTCGGCGCGACGCCGAACGTCAGCAGATACTGATAGCGGAGGAAGTGCTCGCGCTTGCGCAGCTCGAGTCCGGCGGCCGTGGCATCGCGGATCACCTGTTCCGGATCGACGCGTTCGTCCATCGCCGGCCCGGGTCCGCCGCCGTCCTTCTTGTAATTCACGATCCCGATCGTGCCGGTCGGCTTGAGCGATCGCGCGATGTTCCGCAGCAGCGTGACGGGCTGCTCCATCTCGTGGTACGCGTCCACGATCAGCACCGCGTCCAGCGTGCCGGCCGGCATCTTGGAATCGGTCTGGGTGCCGAGGACGGTCTTGACGTTGCGCAGGCCCTCCCTCTGCACGCGGCGTTCGATGGCCTGGATCATCTCGGGCTGCACGTCTTCGGCGTAGACCCACCCTTTCGGGCCGACACGGCGCGCCAGCCGCACCGTGAACCAACCGCCGCCGGCGCCAAGGTCCGCGACGACGCTGTTCTCGCCGATCTGCAGGGCGTCCATGATCTGATCCGGGCGCTGGTAGGCCTCGCGATCCGGACCTTCGAGCAGGCCGAGATCCTTGGGCGGGAACAATCGCGCATGCTGGGCGCCGAGCGGCATCGCCAGCGCAACCGCGATCAGCGCGCCGGCCGCCAGCAGCCGCGTCATGGCTTCCCCTGGTCTGCGCCGGGAATGCCGGGCGTCGTCATCGCTTCCGGCGACAGCACCTTCGCGAGCTGCTCTTCGGACAGCAGCCCGCGCTCCCGGACGATATCAGCGATGGCGCGGCCCGACGTCACCGAGGCCTTCGCGATGTCGGCGGTCTCGGCGTAGCCGATGTAGGGACTGAGCGCGGTGGCCACCGCCGTGCTGCGATCGAGCAGCTCCCGGCAGCGCGACTCGTCGGCCTCGATGCCAGCCACGCACCGCGTGGCCAGGACCTTCATGGCGTTGCCGAGAATGGTGGAGGCGTGGAGCGCGTTCCAGGCGATCACCGGCATCATCACGTTCAGCTCGAGCTGGCCGCCGGCGCAAGCGGCGAGGATGGTGGCGTCGCAGCCCCACACCTGCTGGCACACCTGGTTCACCATTTCCGGAATGGAGGGATTCACCTTTCCGGGCATGATCGACGACCCGGGCTGCACCGCCGGCAACACGATCTCAGCGAGCCCCGCGCGTGGGCCGCTGCTCAAGAGGCGCAGGTCGGACGCGATTTTGTCCACCTCCACCGCCAGCCGCCGCACGGCACCGGAATACGTCAGCACGTCCCCCATGCTCTGCGTGACGCGAAACCGGTTGCGCGCCGGCGTCAGCGGCAGGCCGGTGACGGACGCGAGATTCGCGACGCTCGACGCCGTCACCTCGTCGCCCGCGTTCACGCCAGTGCCGACGGCGGTCGCGCCAAGATTGAGCTCGTGTAACGCCACCGCCGCATGCTCGAGTTCGCCAAGGGCCTGCCGCACGTTCGCCGCGTAGCCGCCGAATTCCTGTCCGAGGGTGATCGGCACCGCATCCTGCAAGTGCGTGCGACCGGTCTTCAGCACCCGCGAAAACGCCTCGGCCTTGGCCTCGAGCCCGGCGGCGAGCATCGTCCCTGATGCCAGCAGATCCGACAGCACGAGCAGGATGGCGAGGCGCGTCGCGGTCGGGAACACGTCGTTGGTCGACTGTCCCATGTTGGCGTGATCGTTCGGATGCACCCGCGTGTAGGTGCCCTTCGGTTCGCCGAGGATCTCTCCGGCCCGGTTAGCCAGCACCTCGTTCGTGTTCATGTTGTGGGAGGTGCCGGCCCCGGCTTGATACACGTCCACGATGAACTGGTCGCGCAAGGCGCCCGCCAGGATTTCATCGGCGGCCTGGGCGATGGCGGTGGCGATGGCGGGGTCGAGACGTCCGACCTTCGCGTTGGCGCGCGCGCAGGCCTGCTTGATGAGGACCGTCGCGGTCACCAGTGGCGCCGGGGCCCTGAATCCGCTGATGGGAAAATTGTCGACGGCCCGCTGCGTCTGCACCCCGTAGTACGCGGCCGCCGGGACGTGCAGCTCGCCGAGGGAATCGCGCTCGACACGCGTGGCCATTTACCCCTCAATTATACTGCTCGGTATGCTTCCGTCCTTCTTCGACAGCCTGGTCGAACTCATCACGCGCACGTCGACCGATCTGCCGCCCGACGTCCGCACCGCCATGGCGGCGGCGCTGGCCATGGAAGAGCGGGCCACGCGGGCCGGCCAGGCGCTGACGATCATCGCGCAGAACATCGACCAGGCCGCCAGCTGCGAAGGACCGATCTGCCAGGATACCGGCATGCCGACCTTCGAGATCAAGGTGCCGGTAGGGGCGAACCAGATCTGGATGACACAGCAGGTCAAGGCGGCGATCGCGGAAGCCACGCGGCGGGGCAAGCTGCGGCCGAACTCGGTGGACTCCATTACCGGTGAAAACTCCGGCAACAACCTCGGACCCGGCACCCCGATCATCCATTTCGAGCAGTGGGAGCAGGACACCGTCGAGGTCAAGCTGATCCTCAAGGGCGGCGGCTGCGAAAACACCAATGCACAGTACGCGCTGCCGGCCGAGCTCGACCACCTCGGACGCGCCGACCGCACCCTCGACGGCGTGCGCAAGTGCATCCTCCACGCGGTCTGGAAGGCGCAAGGCAAGGGCTGCAGCCCCGGCTCCGTCGGCGTCTGCGTCGGCGGCGACCGCACCTCCGGCTACCTCCACGCCAAGGAACAGCTGTTCCGCACCCTCGACGACACCAATCCGGATCCACGCCTGGCCGCGATCGAAGACGTGGTGATGGACGCCGCCAACCAGCTCACGGTCGGGCCGATGGGTTTCGGCGGCAAGACGTCCCTGATCGGCTGCAAGATCGGCGCGCTCAATCGGCTGCCGGCGAGCTTCTTCGTCTCGATCGCCTACGACTGCTGGGCGTTCCGCCGGCTCGGGGTCACGCTCGACGCGCGCAGCGGCGCCATCACGTCGTGGCTCTATCGCGAGCAGGACACCGCGTCGGTGCC
>JBKJRJ010000236.1:0-9781 GCA_046594705.1 Vicinamibacterales bacterium | reverse complement strand
CTGGCCTCCGCCATCGTCGGGTCCGGCGAGCTCATCGCCACCACCACGCTCGGGGCACAGGTGGGGTTCGCCGCGCTGTGGATCGTGCTCGTCAGTTGCGCGATCAAGCCGGTCGTGCAGGGCGAGCTCGGCCGCTACACGATTGTCACGGGCACGACCGGACTCGAGGGCTTCAACCGCATGCCCGGTCCGCGCCTCGGCGTCAGCTGGCTGGTCTGGGCGTGGGCGCTCACAGTCGCACTCACGCTCCTGCAGGTCGGCGGCATGTATGGCGGCGTCGGCCAGGTGTTGCACCTGTTGTGGCCGGCGGTCGCGGTGAAGGCCTGGGTCGCGATCTGCCTCGCGATCACACTGGCGGTGCTGCTCGGCGGAGGTTACGCCCGCATCGAGCGTTTCGCCATGGTGAAGGTCGGGCTCTTCACCACACTGACGGTGTTCGCCGCGGCCGTGCTGGTGCGCCGGCCGGGCGCGGTCTCCACCGCCGACCTGATGTCGGGACTCAGCTTCAGCCTCCCGCCGGCGGGGATGGTGACCGCCATCGCGGTGTTCGGCATCACCGGTGTGGGTGCGACGGAGCTCGTGATGTATCCCTACTGGTGCGTCGAGAAGGGCTACGCGCGGTTTGTCGGACCGCGTGAGAACACCCCGGAGTGGATCGCCCGCGCGCGCGGGTGGATCCGCGTCATGCACCTCGACATCCTGTGTTCACTGGTCATCTACACGATGGCCACGGTCGCGTTCTACCTGCTCGGTGCCGGCGTGCTGCACCGCATGGGCCTCGTCCCCGCCGGGCGTGACACGGTGGTGGTGCTGTCGCAGCTTTACACGCAGACGCTCGGCGGGTGGGCGCTGTGGGTCTTCTACCTCGGCGTGGTCATCACGCTCTATGGGACGATCTTCGCCGCCACGGCGGCGCATTCCCGGATGATGGCCGACCTGGTGCGCGTGCTGGGCATCTACGCGCGGGACGACGCGCACAGCCGCCGGATCTGGAAGAACCGTTTCGTCGTGATCCTGGCCACGGTGCCGGCACTGTTCTACTGGCTGTTGGAGTCGCCCGTGCAGATGGTGGTCGCCGGCGGCGTGGCGCAGGCGCTGATGCTCCCGCTCATCGGCCTCGCCGCCATCTACGTGCGGCATACCCATCTCCCGAAAGAACTGCAGCCGGCCACCGGCACGACGATCATGCTCTGGCTTTCGACGGCGGTGATGCTCGGCTTCGCGCTGTACTACGTGGCCTCCGCCGTGTTCTGACGCCACCGATGGCCTTTTCCCATGGCTCACGCGGTCGCCTGACGGATCGCGATCTCGGCCGCTTTCCCGGTGACACGCTGTTCGACCGCCTGGCGCGCGCCGTGTGCCACGCCGGATGCCTTCCGCGTAAGGAGCTTTACGAAGCGTGGGAGGTGGCGCGCCGGACACGGCGCCTGTTCCGCGGCGGTCGCGTGGTCGATCTGGCCGCGGGCCACGGCGTGCTGGCGCAGGTGATGCTACTGCTCGATAACTCGTCGCCACTGGCCGTCGCCGTGGACAGCACCCTTCCGCCTTCCAGCCCGCGCCTGCACGCGGCGCTCGCCGCGGCGTGGCCGCGCCTGTCCGGGCGCATTTCCTTCAGAGAGGGCGCGCTCGATGCGGTCGAGCTGAGGCGCGATGACGTCGTCGTGTCGAGTCATGCCTGCGGCGCCCTCACCGACCTGGTGCTCGAGCGCGCCGCAGCAGCAGGCGCGCGGGTGGCGGTGCTGCCGTGCTGTCACGACCTGGCGGTGAACGACGCGGGCGCGCTCGCCGGATGGCTCGACGGCGCGCTGGCGATTGACATCCGCCGCGCGCAGACGCTCGAGACGCGCGGCTATCGCGTCTGGACGCAGACGATCGCTCCCGACGTCACGCCCAAAAACCGTCTGCTACTGGGCGCACCGATTTGCTAAAGACACATTTTACGAAGACGAACGGTGGGCCTCGGTGATGGTTGTGGTGTTCGTGGTCTTGGTGCTGACCCGCGCCGGGGCCGCAGCGGCGTGACGGCTCCGCTCGCTTATTGTTCTGCGCGGCACCTACAACTGGTAGAGGTAGAAGGCGCCGGGCAGCTCGGCGTTGGTGGCGGGCTTGGTCATCGCCGGCGAATGGCCGAAGGCATAGACGAAACGCGCGTGGGCGACGAAGCAGGCCGCGCGCCAGCCCCGGAAACGCCCGAGGGCACGACCCATGTCGGCGTAGAGGGCGAGCAGGTTGTCCTCTCCCGCCTCGGCGCCCATCCGCACGCCGTACGGCGGATTGAAGCAGAAGACGCCGGTCACGAGGTGGTGGGCGGCGGGCATGGTGTCCGCCACGTAATCCGGCGTCAACTCGCGCACGTCTTTCTGTCCGATGACGATAGAGTCTTCGTGGGCGCTGCCGGTCAGGCCGGCCGCGCGCAGGTTTCCCACCATCGAGGGTATCCGCTCCGCGTCGATGTCGAGCGCGAGGATGCGCGGGATCGTGCCGGGAAACAAATCCGGCGCCTCGTCGGGGAGCCCCGCGAATGCCGAGAGGTGTCGCAACGGCAGATCGCGCGGTTTCCGGATCGCGGCCCCGACCGCCAGGCCCGCCGCCTCGATCGGAATTGTCCCGCCGCCCGCCATCGGGTCCACCAGCAGCTCCGATCGCGCGTCCCAGCGCGACAGCATCACCAGCTGTGCGGCCATCGTTTCGCGTAGCGGCGCGGGGCCGGCCGTCACCCGCGCGCCCCGGCGATGCCGTGCGCCCAGGCCGATGTCGATCCCGACGACGGTGCGGCGATTGTCGGGGGTGCCGGCGCGCCGCACCACGAACACCACCTCGGCTGCCTCGGCGTCGACCGCCGCCGTCACCCCGCGGGAGGCCAGCGCCTCGACGACGGCGTTCTTGACCACGCCCCGCAGCTGCAGGGGCGACGCTTCGAAATCCTGCGCCGAGCCAAGATCCACCGAAAAGCGCAGACGCGCGGCCGAGGGCAGGCGATCGTCCGCCTTCAGCGCCGGCAGGAGCTCTGCGAACAGCGGTTCGAGCCGCACGGCGCGGCTCGAAAACAGGTCCCACGAAATGCGTGACGCGGTTCGCTGGTAACACGCCGCCACCCAGGCGATCCGCGCGTCGAACGGATACAGCAGGGTGGCCTCTCCTTCGCGCTTCGGTTTGGGCAGGGGAATGTGGAATGGCGAGCGCATCACGAGGCGCTTCATCTCCGCCTCCATCACCCGGTTGGCGCCGCCTGACCCGGTCAGCCGGAGGTCGTCGCATCTCATCGCGCCGCGCTCCAAAGCGCGACCGCGATGGTCGGCGCTGCCCTGGGGATGGTGACGTCATAGCCCAGCAGGCCGCGTGGCGCCTCCACGCGTGCCGGTGCCTCGGGTTGGGGGATGGGGTCGAGCGTCACGACATCCGGCGTGGCGGGCTGCTGCATGGATTCTCCCGAGTGTGGGGCAGCAGGGATAGTACACCGCGACCTGTTGCCTCCTGGATTTTGACCCCGGGTCGATCCAGCGGTCACGCTCCTGGCAGACGCCTGAAGGGCGCGATTGGAGTATCATGGCCGGGCATATCCATGTCGAGCCGGACGCGTCTTTTCCTGTTGTTGCTTGCCTGTACGGCCGTGTTCCCGGCTGGGCTTGCCGCCCAGTCCGCAGCGTCGGGCCAGGGCCTGCAGACCCTCGAAGTGCTGCCGCTGCCCAGGGACGGCGAAGTGCTCGTCTCGTTCAAGCTCAATGAGCAGCTCACCGACGAGGTCCGGGCCGCGATCCAGAGCGGGCTGACGATCAAGTTCGTCTACAAGGTCGATCTGCGGCGCAGCTCCACCGTGTGGGTGGATCGGACGCTGGCCTCGGCGGTGGTCGCCGCCACGCTTCGCTACGATACGCTCACCCGGCAGTACCATGTCGCCCGATCGGTTGACGGCCGCACCGAGTGGGCGGACGTCACCGCGCAGGAAGACGTCGCCTGGCGTTCGCTGACCAAGGACTTCGCCCGGCTGTCGCTCTTCCGCAGCGTCGCGCTCGAGACCAACGCCGAGTACTACGTCCGCGTCCGTGCCAACGCGTCCCCGCGAAACGCTTCGTTCATCTGGCCGTGGGCCGGTGACGACGCGGTCGGGCTCGCGAAGTTCACGTTCATGCGATAACACCATGCGAGCCAGGCAGCGGATACTCGCGGCGCTTGCGGCCCTCCTGGTGCTGACGCTCGTCCCGGCGCGCGGCCAGCAGCAGCCGCCGTCGCTGTTCACGCCGGCCGGCTCGCTGCCGGTGCTCGACAGCTACCTCGAGGCGCTTCGTCAGCAGAGCGGGATCCCCGGCATGTCGGCCGCGGTGGTGCGCGACGGCGAGGTCATCTGGGAACGAGGCTACGGCTTCCAGAACGTGGCGTCGCGCCTGCGCGCCACGCCGGACACGCCGTATCTGGTCGCCGACATGAGCGGCACGGTGGCGGCCGTGCTGCTGCTGCAGTGTGTCGAGCAGCGGCGGCTCACGCTCGACGCCCCGTTGCGCAGTTACGGATTCGATGCCGCCGACGGCGACGCGACGCTGCGCCGCCTTCTGAGCCACGCGTCCCCCGACGGGGCGACGCTCCCCTTCACCTACAGTCCGGAGCGCTACGCCCAGCTGACCGCGGCCATGGAATGGTGCGCGCCGCAGCCGTACCGCAAGAGCGTCGCCCACCGCATCCTCAACCGTCTGGTCATGAAGGATTCTGTGCCCGGCACCGACCTGCAGGACCCGGCGCTGGTACTCCCGGACGGGATGTTCGCGGCCGAGGAAGTCGATCGGTATCGGCAGGTGATGGCGAAGATCGCCGTGCCCTACAAGGTCGATGGTAAAGGGCGCGCCGAGCGCAACGATCTGGCGGGTGTCACGCTCGACGCCGCCGGCGGGCTGGTGTCGACCGTGCGCGATCTCGCGAAGCTCGACATCGCGCTCGACGCCAGCCCGGACGGCGCCCTCGACTCGAGCCTCCTGCTCCTGCCCGAGACGCTGGCGGCCGCCTGGACCCCGGCGGGGGAACGCGGCGGCGTCACCTCTCCGATGGGCCTCGGCTGGTTCGTCCAGTCGTACAAAGGCGAACGCCTGGTCTGGCATTTCGGCTACGTGCAGAACGGCTATTCCTCTCTCATCCTGAAGGTGCCGGCGCGCCGGCTGACGTTCATTCTCCTGGCCAACGGCGACGGGCTCAGCGCGCCGTTCCAGTTGCAGCAGGGCGACGTCACGCGCTCGCTGTTTGCCACGCTCTTCCTGCGTCTTGTGCTGTAGTGGCCGGTCCTTGCTGATCAAGGACCGCCGCGTCAACCAGCCGGCGATCCTCGCTGGCTGCGCGCTCGCCCTGCTGGCACTGCCGTCGCCGGCGGCGGCGGAGTGGCATCTCACGCCGATGATCGGAATCACGTTCGCGGGGCGGACCACGCTGGTCGATCCGCAGGGCGGCGCGGAAAAACGCCATGGCCATGTCGGCGGCGCCGTCACGCTGTTGGGCGCCGGTGTCTTGGGCGCCGAAGTCGTCGGGGTGTTCACGCCCCGGTTCTTCCATTCGGACCGGAGCCGGCTGTCAGACGTCAACCCGGTGGCCATCGTGGCCATCGAGGGCAGCCGGTCGGTGGCGCTGATGGCGAACGGGGTGGTCACGACACCGCGCCGATGGACGGAGTACGGATTGCGGCCGTTCGTCTCGGCCGGCTTGGGCTTGCTGCACACCTCGCAGACCCAGGCCATCGAGGCGCTGCCCCCCCTACGCACCCGCATGGCCGGCTACAACGTCGGGGGAGGGGCGGTGGGATTCCTGTCCGCGCGCACCGGCGTGCGCTTCGACCTCCGCTACTACAGCACCATCCGCGGAACGGTCCAGGAGGGTGCGGCGATCGGTCTCGCGCGGCTGCGCTACTGGACGGGCTCGATCGGCCTGGTTTTCCGGCGCTAGCCCGGACCCGACCCCTCCTTCACCCCGATAAAAATGACGTGGCGCGGTCCGCCTTGCTTCAAGCGGGCGCGCACGCGTTCGGCCTCGACGCGGAAGCCCGCATAGCGCAGCCGCTGCTCGAACCGGCGGTCCTCGCGCGAGGACCAGACGGCCAGGACGCCCTGCTCCGAGAGCGCCGTTCGCGCCGCCGCCAGCCCCGCGTCGTTGTAGAGAGCGGCGTTGCCCACGGTCGCGAATGCCGAGGGACCGTTGTCGACGTCGAGCAGGATCGCGTCGTAGGCCTGCGCCGGCGCTCGCATCACGGCCCCGACGTCTCCCGATTCGACCTGGACGCGACGGTCCTTCAGGGGATGACCGGCCAGCGGCCCGAGCGGACCGCGGTTCCACTCGACCACCGCGGGCAGCAGTTCCGCCACCACCACCGAAGCGCCGGGCGGCAGGTGATCGAGCGTCGCGCGCAGGGTGAACCCCATGCCGAGACCGCCGACCAGCACGCGCGGCTCCTCGCGGCCGCGCAGCCGGGCGCAGGCGAGGGTCGCCAGCGCTTCCTCCGAGCCGTGCATGCGGCTGGACATCAGGCTCTTGCCGTTCGCCAGGATCACGTACTCGCCGCTGCGCAGTGTCAGCGACAGTTCGGCGCCATCCGGCGCGCGCGTCTGGCCGAGCAGCTGCCATGGCTTCACGAGCGCGATTTCATCACAGGCACTATCCTTATGGCTATGCGGGTCGCGATCGTCGGGGGTCCTGGCATCGGCAAGAGCACGCTCGTGCGGCAGCTGGGCGACCTGTATCACAACGGCTCGTACGGCGAAGGCGAGAAGGGCGTCTGGGATCCGCGCGTGCTCGAGGACATCGAGGCCGAGCGCAATCCCGTGGGCGTGACGGCGTACTTCGGCGCGCTCTACGACGCCAACTACCGCGACGCGGCCGAAACCGATCGTCCCGGCAAGGTCATCTTCTTCGAAGGCGCGCGGATCACCCTCGAAGCGCACATCGCCGAGTACCCGCCGCAGTATCACGTGCAGTTGCGGAGCGTGATCTCGGTCGGCGACAGCTGGAACCCCGACCGCATCATCGTCCTCACGTCGAGCACCGACACGATCGAAAAGCATATCCGGCTGAGGAACCGGCCGCACGAAGCCGCGGAGAACATGGTGCGCCGATTTCGGTTGATCGATGCCGAATTCCGGCGCCTTGCCCCGCAGTACCCCAATACCGTCGTCATCAACCGCGATGGGCAGGAATTTCACGACCGGAACGGCCTGACCTACATCATCACCGCCGCGGGTCTTCCGCCGTTCCCCGAGGTGCCCTACCGCGAGCTGAGCTGACCCTGCGGCCGCCAGGGCACCGCGGCGGGCAACGCCCGTGGGCATTCCGTTTGCAGCCCGACAGCTGTGTCTCCGACGATCCAGCCCGGCAGTATGAGCGCGGTGAATGGACCGCTGACCATGCCGGACCGGCCGGTCATCGTCCGCCGTCCCGGCGCGGGCCCTGGTGCGTGGCAGTCCCTTAGAATCCTGCGCGACCATAGCGACCTCTTCCAGACCCTGACCCGGCATCGGATTCGGGTGCGCTACAAACAGTCGGCCCTCGGTGTGGCCTGGGCCGTGCTCCAACCCGTCGCCTTGATGCTGATTTTCACGCTGGCCTTCGGCCGTATCGCTCAGGTGCCCAGTGAAGGCGTCCCCTATCCCCTCTTTGTCTTCAGCGGCTTGCTCAGCTGGAGTTTCCTGGCGACCGGGTTGAGTAACGCCACCCATTCGGTGGTCGCCCATGCCCAGCTCATCACGAAGGTATATTTTCCCAGGGAAATCCTGCCGCTCACGTATCTCGCCGCGGGGCTCTTCGACGTCTGCATCGGCTCGGTGGTCCTGGCGGCCATTCTCATCTACTACGGGCACCCTCTGACGTGGGCCGCCCTGTACGCCCTGCCCGTCCTGGCCTTGCTGACCGGGCTGGTCATGGCGCTCGGCTTCCTGTTGTCTGCGATGCAGGTGCGTTTCCGCGATGTCGGCATCGCCGTGCCGCTCCTGATTTACCTGTGGCTCTTCGCGACGCCGATTGGATACCCGCTCTCCAGCGTGCCGCCCGCTTACCGTTCGTGGTTCATGCTCAACCCCATGACCGGGATCGTCGAGAGCTTTCGCGGCGCGGTGCTCCATGGCGCGCGGCCGGACGCCTCGGTCATCGCCGTTCCGGCCCTGGTCACGCTGATTCTCCTGCCGCTCTCTTACATGATCTTCAAGCGCGTCGAGACAACCATGGCGGACGTCATCTGACCATGGCGCTGATCGATCTGCGATGTGACGGTGTGTCGAAACGGTATCGGAGGACCACCCCTCGAAAAACAGCCGGGCTTGGCGCGCTCGCTGGGTTCGTGGAAGGATTTCGTACGAGGGTTGACGATTTCTGGGCGGTGCGCGACGTCAGCTTCGAGGTGGCGCGAGGCGACACGCTGGGCCTGGTCGGCCGCAATGGCGCCGGCAAGAGCACCATGCTCAAGCTGCTCGGCGGCATTACCGGGCCGACCGAGGGGGAGATCACCCTGGTCGGCAAGCTGTCCGCGATGATCGAGGTGGGCTCCGGCTTTCATCCCGAGTTGACCGGACGCGAGAACGTGTTCCTGAGCGGCGCCATTCTCGGCATGCGGCGTCGCGAGATTGCCGCCCGTCTCGACAGCATCGCCGACTTCTCGGGCGTCGCCGCGTTCCTCGATATGCCGGTCAAGCACTACTCCTCAGGCATGTACGTCCGCCTGGGGTTCGCCATCGCCGCGCATCTCGAGCCGGACATTCTGCTGGTCGACGAAGTACTCGCCGTCGGCGACGCCGAATTCCAGGCGCGCTGTATCGGCCGCATTCAGGAGCTCAAGCGCAATGGGACGACCATGCTCCTGGTGTCTCACGATTTGGGCGCCATCGAGCAATTGGCGGATCATGCCGTGCTGCTCGACCGCGGTCGCGTCACCGCCACGGGCCGGCCGCACGAGGTCATGACCGCATACCAGCGACTGGTCAGTGGCCCCAATGCGCTGCCCGCGGGCGAGACCGGCGAAGCCGAACCCGGAACCGCGGCGCCGGGGGTGCGCGTGGTCCGCTTGACCCTCCAGGATCTGGCAGGCACGCCGCTGCTCACCGCCCAGACCGGCGGCCCTCTCGTCGCGAGTGTGGCGCTGGCATTCCGCTCCAGGGTCGGCGCCGTCATCCGATTGTCGTTCTACGATTTTGAGACCGGCGCCTTGGCGACCGAGTGTGTCGGCGACGTCGATGAGCTCGGGCCGTCGGGCGGGGAGGTCGAGCTGCGCTTCGTGATACCCGAACTGCTCCTCGCTCCTGGCACCTATACCCTCGGTGTGACGGCGATGCTGCGTGGTGACGATCAGCCCGTGGCCTGGCGCTTTGGCCGGACCACGCTGTACGTGCAGGGGAAGACGCGCAGTGGCGGCGTGTTCGCGCAACCCTACGACTGCCATGTGGTCCCCGCCTCCGAAGCCCACGGCGGTCCGCAGTCCTCGCGGCGAGCGTCGTGATGGTGAGGCAGGTAACGGTCGTCATTCCGGCCTACAACCAGGCCCGGTTTCTCGACGAGGCCATCGCGAGTGTGCTCAGCCAGAATTACGATCCCCTCGACGTCGTGGTGGTGGACGACGGTTCGACCGACGACACGGCGCGAGTCGCCGCGACATTTCCGGCCGTGCGCTACATCGCGCAGCAGAACAGCGGGGTTTCGGCGGCGCGTAACCGCGGGCTGGCCGCCTCCAGCGGCGAACTGATCGTGTTCCTCGACGCCGACGACCGGCTTCTGCCGGGTGCGCTGGCCGCCGGCGCGCGCGTGCTGGCCGCGGACCCGGCCCTCGGCT
>JBKJRJ010000305.1:0-4814 GCA_046594705.1 Vicinamibacterales bacterium | reverse complement strand
GCGGCAGCGGCCCTGCCGGCGCTGATCTACTACTGGAGCTTCGACAACCCGTTCGTCTTCGACGACCGGATCACGGTGGTCCTGAACTCGTCGCTGGCGGATCCGTCCGACCTGAGGGCGGCGTTGCTGCACAACCTCGCCCGGCCGGTTGTCAACCTGTCCTACGCCATCGATCGCGCCCTCTGGGGGTTCAGCTCTTTCGGTTACCACCTCACGAACATCATCCTGCATACGGTGGTGGTCGCGCTGTTCTACGGCTGGTGCACGCGGGCGCTCACGGACGCGGCGCCGCGCGCCCGGAGCACTGGGGAGCCTGAGGCCGTGGAGTGGCCGGCCTTCTTCGCCGCGGCGGCGTTTGGGCTGCACCCGTTGACGGGCGCGGCGGCGATTTACGTATCGGCGCGGTCGGAGCTGCTGGTAGCCATCGGTGTGCTCGCGACGCTGGTGTGCGCGCGCCGCGCCATCGTGGGGTCGGGCACGGTCTCGGCCGTTCTCGCCGTAGCCTTCGGCGCCCTGGCCCTTGGCTCGAGCGCGTCCGCGGCCGCGCTGCCCCTGCTCGTGCTGGCCTACGACGCCTGGGTGCTGCGCGACCCAGGTTGGCGCCGGCGCCTGACTCGCGCCTACCTGCCGGCCCTGGCGGCGATCGCCCTCCTCATGGCGCTGCGGCTTCCCGCCCTGCTCGCCGCACCGCGCATTCCGGGACGCGGCGCGATCGAGAACCTGCTGACGCAGGCACCGATCGTCTGGCGTTACCTGTGGCTCCTGGTCTCAGCGCAGGGCCAGTCAATCGTCCACCAGGTGCGCTGGGTGACGACGCTGCTCGACCCGGCCGCGCTCCTGGCGCTGGCCTCACTCGCCGTCGGGGCGGCTGCCGCCATCCGCGCGCGACGCTCGATGCCGCTCCTCGCATTCGGCGTCGTGTGGTTCCTCGCCGCGCTCGCGCCGACGTCGAGCGTGGTGCCACTCCGTGACGCCATGGTCGAGCACCGCATGTACCTGGCCACCGCAGGGCTCCTGCTGGCGGCCGCCTCCCTGGTCCGGGGCACTCTCCCCATGCGTCGCCTGGCCGGCGTTGCCGCGGCCGCGGTGCTGGTGGTGCTGGCGTTCCAGACCTACCAGCGCAACCGGGTCTGGTCCGAACCCATGGCGTTGTGGGAAGAAGCGGTACGGCACGCGCCCGAGGCCTGGCAGGCGCACCTGGGATACGCCGACACCCTCAGGCAGCTCGGAAGGTGCAGCCGGGCGATCCCGGAATACGAGGCGGTGCTTCAGCTCAATCCCTTCGAGCCGGACGCGGCCACTGGGCTAGAGCAGTGTCGTGCGACGAAAGAGTAGAGCGGCGCGGCGGGGCCAAGGCCGGAGAAGCAGGCATTGGTCGGCGCCACCGGCCCCGCGTGGCGCGGCAGCCCGCGAAGGCTGCGGGCTAGCTTCTGACGACGATTCGCCGGCCCGGTCGCCCCGAGGGTCACTCGGCTGTCTCCGGCGAGGCGTCGTCATCCGGATCACTTCCGCGACAGCAAGTCCGCGGCCGCCTCGGGCCAGCGCGCGATGGCGCGTTTGAGCGCCGCGTGCCGGCGGGTCAGCCCCTCGCGGGCCACGATGGCGCGGAACGCCGCGGCGACATGTTCGCGCCACCAGGCGTCGCCGCTGCGTGACGACGCCTCGTAGGCGGCCGCCAGCGTCTCGAGGCAGGTCGCGTCGCCGACTTCCTCGAGCGCCGCCAGGAACGCGACCGGCAGGCGTTCGGGTTCGAGCAGGCTGTCGCGCAAATCGTAGAGGGCCAGCCGGCTGTTGCGCGCCGCGAGCGCCTGGTGGACCGCGCCTCGGATCGCGCGCCATTCCTCGCGGCGCTCTGGGACGTTTTCGCGGTGCTCGTGCATGCGGAGGTGATCGACGAGGTGTTGCAGATCGGTCAGGCGCGCCGAACTCCGCTTCGCGGCCAACGCCTGCTTCAAGCGCAAGGGGGATTTCGGCAGCGTGCCCCCTACCGCCTCGGCCCAGATCACATCGTCGTCCCTGTAGACAGCGTCGGACGGCGTCATCGCCGCCGCCGAGGCCCGCGCCCGCACGTCGGGGTCGGCGTCCTCAGCGAGATTTTTTCTGACGGCCTCTCGGACGTCCGCCGGCAGCGCGCGCAACGCCTCGAGCGCCGCCAGCCGGGCACCGGCCGGACGCGCCCTGTCGAGCGCGGTGGCGACGACGGCGTCCAGCGCGTCGGCCGCGACGGCCGCCTGCGGAGCGTTCAAAAAAGCGCGGAGCACACCGATGGCGGCCATGGCGTGATCCGGGGAGGTGTCGGCCGCGCCGGCTCGCGCCAGCGGCACCGCGCGCGGATCGCCCAATGCCTCGAAGGCGCGCAGCATGCCGACGCGACGCAACGGGGGGGCGGCGGGGAATTCCTGCAGCAGGTGCTCGACCGCGCGCGCCCCGATCACCGCCAGGCGGGCAATCGCCGACTCCCACGTGACCGCGTCCTCGCTCCCCAGCGCGTCGACCAGGCGGCGGATCTCGGCACTCGAGGAAGGATGGATCGGCATCTAGGAGTTGGTAGTTTACCGTTTGCCGTTGCGGCTCACAGTTTACCGCCAGTGCACCGCGAGCGGGCTGAATCGAATATCTACCGCCAACTATCCACCGCACAGGACGGCCTGCCGACGACTAGCTCACGACTGATTACTGGAGCCTGACCACCATGGCGGCCCGGCGATTCAACCGGCGCGTTTCTTCGCGGGCGTTGTCGAACTTCGGCCGCTCTTCGCCGTAGCTGACGATCTGGAGACGGTCGGCGCCGATGCCGCGGCTGGCCAGGTACTCGCGCACGGCAGTCGACCTCCGCTCCCCCAGCGCCAGGTTGTATTCCGCCGTACCGATATTGCAGGTGTGGCCTTCGATCGTGAGGCGACGCCCTGGAGTCTCCTGCAGCGCCCGGACCGCCTCGTCGAGCGCCCGCGTCGCTTCCGGCCGCAGGCTGTAGCGGTCGAAGTCGAAGTGGACGTCCTCGAACACGAGTTCCTTGACCGCGTCCTTGATCACCAGGATGGTGACGACATCAGAGGCCGAGCCCCCCTTGCCGTCGTCAACCCTCACCGTGACCGGGACGGGGCCGTCGAGCATCGGCGCCGTCCACGGTGTCCGGCGCGCCGACGCCGTGGTCAGCGAGCCGGCCGGGGCGCGCCATGTGTAGGTGAGCGGATTGCCGTCCGGGTCCTGGCCATCGGCCGTGACCGTCGACGTCTTTCCGACGGAGACCGTGCAGGGCTCGCACCGCGCGTGCACCGTCGGCGGCCGGTTCTGCGGCGCGGGCGCGGCCGCGGGCGCAGGTGCGCTGGCTGACCACTTGCCGGCGGGAAGGATCCCGGCGGTAGGGACGTACCAGAGCCCGGTATCACCCATGAAGGTGCTAGCCGCCGGCCGCACGTCCGCCGGCGGCGCGGGTGCGGGGGGCTGGGTCGTCGACTGGGCGAACGCGGGCGCCCACGCGGCGACTCCCGCGAGCAGGACCAGGGACCCGACCATCCGTCTCATCTCACTGCGCCTCATCTCGATCAATCGTAGAGCTAGCGCTCGGCAGTCCACGCGTGATGCCCACAGGTGCGTGCTCAGTCTGTTGCGGGAGTACGGCGCTTCTGAAAGATGAATGCGATGGCGATACTGAGGATGTAGAGCACCAGCATCGGCACCGCCATCACGAGTTGCGACATCATGTCGGTGCCCGGGCTGATCACGGCGGCGACGATGAAGATGCCGAGGATGGCGTACTTGAAGTACTTGACCAGCAGACGGCCGGTGATGACGCCCATCCGCGCAAGAAAGAGCACCAGCGTCGGCATCTCGAAGATGATGCCGAAGCCCAGAATCATCTTGGTGTACAGCGAGAAGGCCTCGTCGATCTTCGGCATGAAGACCATGTAGTCGGTGCCGAAGCCGATGAAGAACCGCCAGGTGACCGGGAACGCCACGAAATGCGCGAACAGTCCGCCGGCGACGAAAAAGATCGTCGACATCATCACGAACGGGATGGCGAACCTCTTCTCGTGGCTGTAGAGCCCGGGCGCGATGAACTTCCAGAGTTGCCAGAGGATGAGCGGCGAGGCGATGAAGATGCCGGCGAGGAAACCGATCTTGATGTAGAGCATGAACGGCTCTGAACCGCTCGTGTACATCAGCGTGCCGCCCTTCGGGAGCATCTGCTGCAGGGGGCGCATGATGAAGTCGAAAATCTTCTGGATGAACACGAACGCGATCGCGCAGCCGGCGATCAGCGAGTAGACGACGTAGATGAGGCGCTTCCGGAGCTCGTCGAGATGCTCCAGGAACGACATCTTGCTGGCGGAGTCGTCTACGTTCGGGTCGTCGTCCTCACCGTCACCCGGGGTGGCGCTGGGGAAAGGCACGAGGGCCATAGGGCGGTGCTACGCGCTGCCGTTCTGGCGTGGGACGTTGCCGATGCTGTGATCGGTGCCGGTGTTCAAGGCCTCGTCGACGCTGGCCTCCTCGATCGGCGCGATGACGCGCGGCGGCTCCTGTCGTTCGGCAGACCGGCGATCCTCGGACCGGATTTCTTCGTCCAGGGTGTTCTTCAACTCGTTCGAAGCCCGCTTGAATTCGGCAAGGCTCTTTCCGAGCGATTTCCCCAGCTCAGGCAGCTTGCGCGGCCCGAAAATGATGAGGGCAATCGTGAAGATAATGATGAGTTCCGGTACCCCGACGGAGCCAAACATGGTGAGGGAATTATACACCCCGGAAGTCTGTTAGGATTTATCTATGCGTACCCCCCGGTTTTTGTCGGTCGCCGGCGTGGCGATTCTCCTGTC
>JBKJRJ010000214.1:0-2851 GCA_046594705.1 Vicinamibacterales bacterium | reverse complement strand
CGAGCGCCCAGGCCGAGCCGAGCACCAGATCGGCCGGCATGAAGACGACGCAATTTCCGTAGGCGTGCGCCGGCGCAATCTTCCAGGCCGGAATCGCGATCGGAAAATTCCACGGCGTGATGATCCCGACCACGCCGATCGGCTCGCGCGTGATCTCGACCTCGACGCCAGGGCGCGTCGAGTCGATCTTCTCGCCGCCGGGGCGGAGCGCTTCGCCGGCGAAGAACTTGAAGATGGCGCCGGCGCGCCCGGCCTCGCCGATACCGTCCGCCAGCGGCTTGCCCTGCTCACGGGAGAGCAGCCGTCCGAGTTCGTCCTTGCGGGCGAGGATCTCGGTGCCGGCCCGATCCAGGATGTCGAACCGCTCCTGCGGAGTGCTCCGCGCCCACTTCGTGAAAGCGGTCCGCGCCGAGGCGATCGCCTGGTCGACGTCAGACGCGGAGGCGCGCGCGAATTCGCCGACCACGTCGGCGAGGTTCGACGGGTTGATATCCGTCGTGCGCTCGGCCGAATCGATCATGTGGCCGTCGATCAGATTGGGAAATGCCGTGGCCATCTATTTGACCGGCAGCCGCCACGCGTAAAGCGCGCTGCCTCCGCCGATCAGTAGGTGCTGGCGGCCGTCAATCTCGATCGTGATGGGAGAATTGTTGACGCCGCCGATGGCCGCGTGCCACAGCGTCGATCCGTCACTGGTGCGCAGCGCCAGCGCGTTCCCGCTGCCGTCGCCGGTGAAGGTGACGCCGGTCGTGGTCGTGAGCACGCCCGCACCCGATCCGCCGCCGATCGGATGATCCCAGCGGACTTTGCCGGTCTGGTAGTCGAGGGCGCGAATGAAGCCGCGCCCGCCAACGCCGTAATCGGCGCCGGCCCACCCGTACTTGCCGTGCTCGTCCTTGAAGAAGTAGATCCCGTACGCGTCGCGCGCGCTGACGATGAACAGGCCGGTGGCCGGATCGAAGCTCGGGGAGCGATAGTTCGTGGCGCCGCCCTCGTCGGGCGCCACCAGACGGCCGTCGCGCGCGGGTTCCTTCGCCGGTTCAGGAATGGGGCGCCCGTCCTTGTCGATTCCGCTCGTCCAGTTCACCGCCGCGAAAGGCGTGGTGAGCAGGCTCTTCCCGGTCGTGCGATCCAGGACGAAGTAGTAGCCGTTGCGGGACGCCTGGAGCAGCAGCTTGCGCGGGGTGCCCTTGAAGTCGGCGTCTACCAGGACCGGCACTTCGGCCGCGTCCCAGTCGTGGGTGTCGTGGGGCGACGCCTGGAAGCCCCAGGCGAGCGTGCCGGTGTCGGGGTTGATGGCGAGGATGCTGCCCGTCCAGGGGTTGTCGCCCGGCCGCGCGGGCCCGTTGAGCACCGGCGTCGGGTTGCCGGTGCCGACAAACACCAGGTTCAGCTGGGGATCGTATGTGCCGGTCATCCACATCTGTCCGCCGGTTGCCCCTCCGCTCGGCGGATCGGCGACGCCGGGCGGCGGCGTGCTGTAGAACTTCCACTGCAGCTTGCCGGTCTCGGGGTCGAACGACTGCAGCAGGCCCGGCAGGTTGTCGAAGTCGCCCGACACGCCGACGATCAGGTGATCGCGCACCAGCAGCGGCGCCATCGTCGACCAGTAGCCTTTCTTGTAGTCCGCGATCTCGACGTTCCACTTCACCCGGCCGGTTCGGGCGTCGAGCGCCACGAGGCGCGAATCGGGTGTCGTCAGGAAGACCGTCCCCTGGTACATCGCCGCGCCGCGGTGGCCGATGTGAAAGCCCATGTTCTTGGGATGCGTGTAGTGCCAGATCTGCCGCCCCGATTGCACATCCACCGCCCACATGTGATCGGCCGTGGTGACGTAGGCGATGCCGTTGACGACGATGGGGGTCGCCTTGATGGAATCGGACAGACCGGTCTGGAACGTCCACGCGAGCGTGAGTTGGTTCACGTTGTCAGGGGTGATGGCGGAGAGACGGCTGTGACGCCGGCCTGAGTAGTCGCCGTGATACGTGGGCCACGAGTCGGCAGGCGGCGCGAGCAGCGTCGCCGGCTCGAGACCGCCTCCCGTGTACGGCGCGATGGGCGCGGCAGCGTTCGCAACGGAGCCTGTCTGTCCCGCGGCGGCCGCGGGTGCGCCCCCCGGGCGTCGCATCGTCTGCACGTACGCCAGCACGTTGTGCATGTCGGCGTCGCTGTAGTTCTGGAGCTGTGCGAAATGCGCGTCCAGCGGATTGTCGACCGTGTGCTTCACGAGCGCCGTGGACCAGGATCGGTACCAGCCGTTGCTGTCGCGCAGCGCGATCGTGAACTCGTCGCGGAAGGCGAGTCGCCCGTTGACGATCTCACCCGACGGCAGCGTCACGGTCACCTTGGCGGGGTTGCCCTGCCCGCCGCGACCGCCCCCGGGATTGAGCATGCGCTGGAGCAACTCGAGCCCCTTGAACCTGTCGGCCACGCCGGCGAGATCGCCCGTGGGGGAGTGACAGGTGGCGCAGCGGCCAGGGCCGTTGAAGTATTGCTCGCCGGCCTTGGCATTGCCGGTATTCAGGTCCTCTTCCGAAACCTTCCGGCGGGCGCCGACGAGCGAGCCCTCCTTGATGCGCCGATCGTGCACGAACGCGACGATCGAGGTCATCTCGGCCTCGCTGATGCTGATCGGGGGCATGCCGCGGTCGGGCCGGCCGTTGCGGATGAGGGGCTTGATCTTGTCCCCCTTGACATCTTCCGACACCAGGATGGAACGCGTGAGGTCGGGGCCGGTCGGCCCGCCGGTCGCGTCGCGGCCGTGGCAGAAGCCGCAGTAGGCGACGAAGAGTGGCTCGCCCGCCTTGATCGCTGCTGCGGAGTAGGCCGCCGGTGCCCGCGGCGTCGCCGC
>JBKJRJ010000196.1:0-4625 GCA_046594705.1 Vicinamibacterales bacterium | reverse complement strand
CCGCTACGAGAGGACCGGCAGGAACTTCTTGTTTTCCGAGGAGCGTTTCGGCGGCAGCGTCCACTCTTCGCGCAGGCCCTTGTCGAACTCGTTGCGGAAGAACGTCGCCTTCATGCCGCCGTCGATGATGTCCCAGGGCAGCATGGCGTCGTTGGAGCGGTCGCGGAAGATGTAGAAGTCGGCGTCGACGCCTGATTCGGCGACGGCGGCGCGCCAGTTCCCACCGTTGCGCTCGGCGGCTTCGATCGCCGGGGCCACGCGACGATCGCCGAGCGACATCAGGGCCTGGTAGTAGGAGTGCCGCTCCGACTTGATGTTGAAGTACACGTTGTCGAGGTCCGCGACCATCGTGCGCAGCCGTTTGCCCTTGCGGTCGGTGATCGCCGGGTCTTCCATCGGCAGCCACTGGTAGGCGGTGCCGGGCTTCGGGATGAGCGGGTTCACGCTGGCCACAATGCGGCCGATGTGGCCGCGGGGACGGGCGTGGCTCAGCATGATGTCGCGCATCTCGGAGGTGAGCTGACGGATGGCGTCGATGTCCTCGTCGGTCTCGGTCGGGAGGCCCATCATGTAATAGAGCTTGAGGTTGTCGATGCCGTTCGCGAAGATCAGTTCGGCCTTCTCCAGAATTTCGGCATTGGTGACGGTCTTGTTGATCACGCGGCGCAACCGATCGGATCCGGTTTCGGGGGCGATCGTGATGGAGCGTTCGCCGCTGGCATGGAGCTTCGACACGATGCTGTCCGTCAGGTCGTCCATTCGCAGCGAGGCGGGGCTGATCGAGTAGCCGAGCTCCATCAGGCCCGAGAGGATGCGATCGATCTCAGGGTGATCGCACAGCGCGATCGAAACCAGTCCCACGCGATTGGCGTGCGCGCGCGCCTCGCGCGCGAGTTCCAGGATGCGGTCGGCCGGGAACGGCCGCACCGGCAGGTAGTTGTAGCCGGCCCAGCAGAACCGGCACAGGTTCGCGCAGCCGCGGACGACCTCAATCAGGAACCGCGATCCGAACTCGGTATCAGGCGTGAAGATCCTGGTCGATGGCGGGTCGAGGTGGTCCGTGCTCTTCACGGCCGCCTTCTTGACGACCGCGGGGGCACCGGTGCCGGCCCGGGGCTCGAAGGCCGCGATGGTGCCCTGGTCGCTGTACCGCACGTCGTAGAACGAGGGAATGTACATCCCGCGTTCGGCGGCGAGGCGCTGGTAGAGATCCTGACGGTCCGAGGCGTCGCCGAGCGCGCGCATCAGCGACGGGATCAGGACTTCCCCCTCGCCCGCAGCGATGACATCGGCGAACAGGGCCAGCGGCTCGGGGTTGACGAACGTCACGGCGCCCCCAATGACGACCAGCGGGTCGTGCTTGGTGCGGGCCGACGCGCGCACCGGCACCCCGGCCAGACGCAGCATGGAGACGACGTTGGTGTAGTCCCACTCGAACGACACGGAGAAGGCCAGCACGTCGAAATCGCGGACCAGGGTGTCGGACTCGACGGTGCGAAGCGGCTGACCCGAGACCAGCCGGGCGGCCAGTTCCTGGCGGCCGGGGAGGAACACGCGTTCGCACACCACGTCCTCCAGCTCGTTGAAGAGCCGGTAGACGGTCTGAAAGCCCAGATTGGACATTCCGACGAAGTACGTGTTCGGGAACGCGAGCGCGACGCGAAGGCGGCCGCCGTGCGGTTTGCGGATGTAGCCGACTTCCCTCGAAAGAACGTCGAGGTCGCGCCGTGCGGCCCCGTTGGCCTCACGGGCCTGGGAGCGTGCCATATGGATCAGGTGACGGTCATCCGCGAAACGGAGCTAAAAAGACGACGTTCCCGCGTCCCGTGGATCTATCTAGTCTACCACCGCCCGCCGGCGCGGACCGGCCAGCCAGGCGGAAGCGCCGGAGCCGCGCCGGCGGGCCGCCACGGCTGGGCAGGGCCGCGAGCGTCCCCGGGAGCTACCCTTCCTGCTGCCGCCGCAGGAACGCCGGCACGTCCAGCGGCGAGACCGGCTCGAATTCGGCGCCTGGGCTGAGGGTCTCGAGGGTGAGTTCAGAGGGGGCGCTCGCGGCCTGCGGCATTTCCAGCACGGGCCGCCTCGACACGGTGAGCCGCGACGCCCCGCCCGACGCCGCCACCTTCTCCGCCGCCTGGTAGGCGGTGTACGAGTGGAGATCCACCGGCGTCATCGCGGACGAGGCGCTGGCCTGCCGCGCCGCCGCCACCCGGTCGAAGCCGGTCGCGATCACGGTGATTTTGACCTTGCCCTGCATCTTGGGATCGACCACCGCGCCGAAGATGATGTTGGCGTCCTCGTGCGCGGCTTCCTGGATGATGGCGGAGGCCTCGCTGACCTCGATCAGCGACAGGTCGGAGCCGCCCGTCACGTTGATGATCACACCGCGCGCGCCCTTGACCGAGGCGTCCTCGAGCAGCGGGCTCGAGATCGCCGCGTTGGCGGCGTCCATGGCGCGGCCGTCCCCCTCGCCAATCCCCGTGCCCATGATGGCGATCCCCATCCCCGCCATGATGGTCTTGACGTCGGCGAAGTCCAGGTTGATCAGCCCCGGCACCAGGATCAGATCGGAGATCCCCTGGATCGCCTGGCGCAGCACGTCGTCGGCCGACGTGAAGGCGTCGGTCAGCGAGGTGGTTCGCGCGATCGTTGCGAGCAGCCGCTCGTTGGGGATCGTGATGACGGTATCGACGCAGTCGCGCAGCTCGTCGAGGCCGCGTTCGGCCTGGGTCTGGCGCTTCTTGCCCTCGAAGCGGAACGGCTTGGTGACGACCGCGATCGTCAGCGCGCCCAGCTCGCTCGCGAGGCTGGCGATGACGGGTGCCGCGCCGGTGCCCGTTCCGCCGCCGAGGCCGGTGGTCACGAAGACCATGTCGGCGCCGTCGAGCGCTTCGATCAGCTTGTCGGTGTCCTCGAGCGCCGCCTGGCGCCCGACGTTGGGATCCGCGCCGGCGCCCAGCCCCTTGGTCAGCTTGCCGCCGATCTGGATCTTGTTGGGCGCCGCGTTCAGTTTCAGCGCCTGCAGGTCGGTGTTCACCACGATGAACTCGACCCCTTCGAGGCCTGCCTGCACCATGCGGTTGACGGCATTGCTGCCGCCACCGCCGACGCCGACGACCTTGATCCGGGCGCCCGCCCGGCCCTCCTCGTCGAGCTTCAATCGCAGCGTCGACCCGTCCTGATCAGTCATCCGCCCCTCCATCAGAAAAACTCCTTGAACAAGCCGCGCAGCCGCCCGGCCACGCGCCCGAAGGCGCCAGCCCCGACCGGCCGCGCGATCTCTCCGACATGATTTCTGTGCGCGTACATCACCAGGCCCACGGCAGTGGCAAAACTCGGGTTGTTGACGTGGTCGGCGAGCCCGCCGACGCCCGCCGGCACGCCGCGTCGGATCGGCAGGTCGAAGATCTGTTCGGCGATCTCCGCCATGCCTTCGAGCATCGCGCCGCCGCCGGTGAGCACGATCCCCGAGTTGAGCGACTTCTCGTAGCCCCCCCGCCGGATCTCGTCCCACAGCAAGTGAAAGATCTCCTCTGAGCGCGGCTGCAGGATCTCCGACAGGATGCGTCGCGACATCACCCGCGACTTGCGCCCGCCGACGCTCGGGACGTCCATGGTTTCGTCTTCCCCCACCATCGCCGACAGCGCGCAGCCACAGCGCCGCTTGATCTTCTCAGCATCCGGAATCGGCGTGCGCAGTCCGACCGCGATGTCGTTGGTGAAGTGATCGCCGCCGACGGCGATCACTGCCGAGTGCCAGAGGCTGCCACGCTCGAAGATCGCCAGGTCAGCGGTGCCGCCGCCGATGTCGACGACCGCGACGCCTAGCTCTTTCTCGTCGGGAGTCAGCACCGTCTCCGACGCGGCGAGCTGGCCGATCACGGTGTCGATGACCTCGACGCCGGAGCGGTTCACGCACGCCACCAGATTCTGGGTCGCGGTCTGGCTACCGGTAATGATGTGGACGTTGACCTCGAGCCGGGCTCCGGTCAGCCCGACCGGCGCGCCAATACCCTCCTGCTCGTCAACAACGAAGTCTTGCGGCAACACGTGCAGGATCTCCCGGCCGGTCGGCAGCGAGACCGCGCGCGCCGCGTCAATCGCCCGACGCACGTCGTCGCGGGTCACTTCGCGGCTCTTGCCGGCCACCGCGACCACGCCGCGGCTGTTGAAGCCCTTGATGTGCGGCCCGCTGATCGCGAGGTGGACAGAGCCCACCTCGACGCCGGCCATCAACTCGGCTTCTTCCACGGACTTCTTGATCGATTCGACTGCTGCCTCGAGGTTGACGACCACCCCGCGCTTGAGGCCCTTCGACTCGGCCACGCCGATGCCAATCACATCGACGCCGCCTTCCTCCAGCAGCTCGCCGACCACGGTGCACACCTTGGTCGTGCCGATGTCGAGTCCCACTACGTAGCGTTCCTGTCGTGCCACGATACCTCCCCCGTCCTCTACCGTCTCGCCTGCGCCGGTAACGCCTTGACCGGACGCACGTACAACCGTTGGTCGAATCGCAAATCCACGTAATCGATGCTGGCCAGGCGCTCGCGGAGCGCCGGCTGCAAGTCGAGGTACTGCTGCAGGCGGGCCACGAAGTCAACGTCGCCCAGCCGCAGCAGCGC
>JBKJRJ010000052.1:0-15766 GCA_046594705.1 Vicinamibacterales bacterium | reverse complement strand
TGTGGTTGAGCGGCATCACGGTCGAGATCCGGCATCCCGAGCGCATCCTGAAAGAACGCGCCGCCGTCTACGCGGTCAACCACAACAGCAACGTCGAGCCGCCGATCCTGTTCGCCGCCCTGAGCGGGCTGTTTCCGCGGATGCGGATCCTGTACAAGGCGGAGCTGCGCAAGCTGCCCATCCTGGTGCGGGCGTTCGATATCGCCGGGTTCGTGCCACTCGAGCGCGGCAACCGCGACCAGAGCCTGCCGGCCATCGAGCGGGCCGCCGCGGGGCTGCGCGACGGCTACTCCTTCCTGATTTTCCCGGAGGGTACGCGGAGCCGGACCGGCGAGCTCCTGCCCTTCAAGAAGGGTGGCTTCATCATGGCGCTGAAGGGGCAGGCGCCGATCGTGCCGGTCGCCATCAAAGGGACCCGCGACGCCATGAAGAAGGGCAGCCTGATCATCCGGCCTGTCCGCGTCATCGTCAGCTTTGGCCCGCCGATTGAAACAGCGGGTCTCATGATGGAAGACCGCGACCCTCTGATCGCTCGATCCCGGGCGGCCGTGGCCGCCCAGCTGGCCGAGGAGAACTGACGATGGAGATCCTGACGTCGCTCGGCCGGACGATGGGGTTCTCATTTGCGGCCGGGCTGAACCTCTACGCCACGGTGGCCATCCTGGGCTTGACCAGCCGCTACGGGTGGGTCGCCCTGCCGTCGCAATACCAGGTCTTTGACAACAACTGGATTATCGGCGGCGCCCTGGCGCTCTACGTGATCGAGTTCGTCGCCGACAAGATTCCCTGGGTGGATACGGCCTGGGACGCCGCACACACGGTGATCCGGCCGGCCGGCGGCGCGCTGATCGCCGTCGCCACCCTGGGCGAGAACACACCCGCCGTCGACACGATGGTCGCCCTGCTGGGCGGCGCGCTCGCGGCAAGCACGCACTTCAGCAAGAGCGGCACCCGCGTGCTGGCCAATGCCAGCCCGGAGCCTTTCACGAACTGGGCGCTGAGCATCGGCGAGGATCTCTTCGTCGTCGGCCTCGGCGTGCTGGCGCTGAAGTATCCGGCCGCTGCCGCGGTCGTCGTGATCGTCTGCCTGGCGCTGATCGTGGCCTGTGCCACATGGATCGTGAGGGCGGTACGGCGCCGGTTCCGCCCGGCCGCCGCGGCCTGAGACGGCAAGGCGCGACGACCGAGAATACCGGGAGTATTCAAGGGAGGAGCAACGCCGCCAGCGGGGATGCATCGCCCGCCGAATGCAGCCGGACTTGTACCGCTGCTAGCCGCCGGTCGTGAAGGTCAGCGCATACGGCGCGAGAGGCTGGTTGTCCACGTTGCTGAGGATCCCCTCCAGCAGTTCCACTTTCACCTGGCGGAAGCGATCCAGCGGCGTCGCGAACTTGATCTCGAGGGCGCGACGGCCGTCCACATAGCGCACGGTGGACATCGGGGGGACAGCGGGCGCGCCCGCGGGCGGCGGACCGGCGTAGCTGACCTTGACGCGGCCGCTGAAGCTCTTGCCGTCCATGTCGCGCGAGAACTGAATCCTGATCGGCGCCGCGCGATCCGCGTCAGTCTCGTCTGCCGTGGGCGTGCTGAAGACGACGTCGGGCACCGGCTGCGGTGGCGGCGCGACCGCCAGCTCCACCACGGTTTCGGTGGGGGCGGTGGCTTCCGCGACGGACGTCGCCTCGATCCAGGGCAACGCACCATCGCGACGAAGCGTCCCGGCGATCTTGAGCCAGTGTCCCGTATCCACGCGCGCGTTGACGTCGAGGTCGAATCCCTTGCCACGCGGCCGGATGCCGCTCACCCAGATGGCGGCGTCGGCCGACTGCAGGACGAAGTCCCAGCGTCCCTTGGTGCCGGGACCCTGCGGCAGGTCGGCCAGCAGGTTGGCTCCACGAAAGCGTCCGGTCACCGTCACCCCCTTGCCGACATAGCGGTCGGGGGCCAGCGCCAGGGCGCGCAGGTTGGGGTCCTCCGGCAGCGGGGAGGCCACCGCCGTCGCCCCGAGGATCATGAACACCTGGTCCCGCGCCGGCCACTGGCCGTTCGAGGCCGAGTCCAGGATTGGCTGGAAGTTGAGGTTCGAGAACCGCGCGTCGGCGGGCTCGAGACGGCCGATGTCCCAGAACTCCCCGCGCACCTCGCCATCCCGCGGCGCGCTCCCCGAATCGCGCCAGAACACGAACACCGGCTTGGTCGTATTCGCCACGCGCAGCAGGGTCCCCGCCGGCTCCACGTCACGGCGGACGACGATCTGCTTGCCGTGAAAGAACACTGGCGAGGTGACGAGCGCTTCGGGCGTGGTGGCGAGCCGTGACGAGGACGGCTGGCCGAAGACCGCTGTGCCATCGTCGCTGCGGAATGCCGCCACGAGGCAGGCAGCCACCACCAGCACGATCGCGCGCACCCGCCAGCGTGAACTCATCGGCCTCCCGGACTCATCAACCACCAACTACCAACTACCAACTGCCCACTGCTACGTGAGCTTCTTCTGCGCGGCGCGCGCGAGGATGATCCCGAGCGCGGCAAACAGCAGTCCGCCCGCCACCATCCCCATCGTCCCCTCGTGGATGGCTGGAATAAGTCCGAGCGTCGTGCCGTCGTCCGCCGCAGTGATGAGACGACGCCCGAAGAGGACGGCGTAGAGGATGCCGGCGAGCGAGCCGCCGGCGATCAGGCCTGAGCTGAAGAGGGTGCCCGACCCGACCTCGGACTCTTCCGCCAGCCCGGTCTTGCGCTCGACGAACCAGCGCACCATGCCGCCGGCGAAGATCGGCGCGGTGGTCGCGATCGGCAGGTACGAACCGACCGCGAAGGACAGCGAATGAATGCCGCACAACTCGAGCGTGATCGAGATGAAGACGCCCACCAGTACCAGGCCCCACGGCAGGTTCTGGCTGAGCAGCCCCTTGATGATGGTGGACATCAGCGTCGCCTGCGGCGCCGGCAGCGCCTGCGAGCCGATGGTCATGACGCTATGCAGGTAGAGCGTGGTCATGCCGATGACGAGCGCCGAGGTGACGACGCCGATTAGCAAGCCGACCTGCTGGTAGATCGGCGTCGCCCCGACGATGTAGCCGGTCTTCAGGTCCTGGGAGGTCCCGCCGGCCTGTGCGGCCGCGATGCAGATGACGGCGCCGACGCACAAGGCGACCGGCGCGTAATAGTCTCCCGTCCAGCCCAGCGCCACGAAAATGGTGCAGGTCAGGATGAGCGTGGCAATCGTCATCCCGGAGATCGGGTTCGACGAGGCGCCAATCAGCCCGGTGATGCGGGAGGACACCGTCACGAAGAAGAAGCCGAAGACCACGATCAGCACCGAGGCGAGCAGGTTCCCCTGGGTCGGCATCTTCGGTGCGACGGCGAGGAACACGGCCAGGGCGAGGGTGCCGCCAAGCACGGCGATCATCGGCAGGTCGCGCTCGGTGCGCAGCTGCTTGGCGCCGGTGGCGCCGGCGCTGAAGTCCTTCACGCTGTCGCGGAAGGAGGAAATAATGGTCGGGATCGTGCGGGCCAGGGTGATGAGGCCGGAGGCCAGCACGGCCCCGGCTCCGGTATAGCGGATGTAGGCGCTCCACAACTGCTGGGCCGACATCTGGTCGATGCGCAGTCCGCTCGCCGGCACCGGCGGGAAGGGCACCGTCATGTAGCTCCCCATGATGCTGAGCAGCGGCAGCAGCACGAGCCACGAGAGCACCCCGCCGGCGAACATGACGCCCGCGATGCGCGGCCCGATGACGTAACCAACGCCCATGTATTCCGGGGAGATGTCGACGTTCATCGTGGCGTTGGGGAAGAAGCTGGCGCGCGACATCGAGTGGCCGACGTCGGTGCGGAACACCTGGAAGATCCACGACAGCGACTTCCACAGCGCCCCGACGGCGAGCCCGGCGAACACCGTCTTCGCCAGCGCCCCGCCGCGCTCACCGGCGACCAGCACGTCCGCGCAGGCCGCCCCTTCCGGGTAGGGCAGCACGCCGTGCTCCTTGACGATCAGCGCGCGGCGCAGCGGCACCATCATCAGCACCCCCATGATCCCGCCGGCGAACGCCAGCATCAGGATCTGGAAATAGCTGAAGAACCCGGGGCCGTAGGGGGCGAGAAAGATCAGCGCCGGGATGGTGAACACGACGCCGCCGGCCACCGATTCCCCGGCCGACCCGATGGTCTGGACGATGTTGTTCTCGAGGATGGTGGACCCGCCGAGCTTCTTCAGCACCGAAATGGCCAGCACCGCAATCGGGATGGAGGCGCTGACGGTGAGCCCCGCCCGCAGGCCCAGGTACACAGTGGACGCCCCGAAAATGAGGCCGAACAGCACCCCCAGAACGACGGCCTTGGCCGTGAACTCTGCGGGAGACTGGCTGGCAGGGACATAGGGCTGGAACGTCCCTTTGGCTGGCGGAAGTGTCATAGGCGGTGATATTACTCCGCCGTGAGCCATCCGCCATGAGGCCTGAGTCATAATTCGCTGGTGACGTCGGAGCACAAGGCGGGACCCGACACGCGGCCGCGCGCAGTGTCGGAACCCGTATCGGAATTGACCACCAACCGGCTGTCGGTCTACCTGCGCTGCCTGAGCGCGCTCGATGCCGAGGGCGTGCGGACGATCTCCTCGCAGGCGCTGGCGCAGCAGTTTCACCTGAACGCGGCGCAGATCCGGAAAGACCTCGCGTATTTCGGCGAGTTCGGGGTCCGCGGCATCGGCTACTACGTCAAGGAGCTGCGCCGGCACCTGCGCCAGATCCTCGGGCTCGACCGGGGCGTCCGGGTGGCCGTCGTCGGGGCCGGCAACCTCGGCCTGGCGCTGGCCGACTACGCCGGGTTCCGCGCCGACGGTTTCGAGATCGTGGCGCTGTTCGATACCTTGAAGGAGAAGATCGGCCGGCGCTCGCGCGGCGGCGTCTTGATTTACGACATCAGGGACGTCAAGAAGATCGTCAGGCGCGAAGGCATCGGGATCGGGGTCATCGCGGTGCCGGCGGCCGCCGCGCAGACGGCCGTGAACACGATCGTCGCCGCCGAGGTCAAAGCGATCTTGAACTTCTCGCCGGGCGCCATCAGGGTGCCGAGCGGCGTGAAGTTGAAGAATATGGACCTGACGGTGTCGCTCGAGGGGCTGTCATTTTTTCTGGTACAGGGCGAAACACGTGAATAGAGCCGGACGCAAGACCACAGGCAAACCAGCAACCGGGACGTTGTCCCACGTCGGCGCCGATGGCCGGATCCGGATGGTGGACGTCGGCGCCAAGCCGGTCACCGCGCGCGAGGCGATCGCGCGCGGGCACATCACGATCTCGCCGGCGGCGCTGGCGCAGATTCGGGCCGGCGGGATGACGAAGGGCGATCCGCTCGAGACCGCGCGGCTGGCCGGCATCATGGCCGCGAAGCAGACCTCGTCGCTCATCCCGCTGTGCCATCCGCTGCCGCTGTCGCACGCGGACGTGCGACTCACCGCGGTCGCCGACGGCTACGACATCGAGGCGGTGGCGCGGACGACGGCGGCAACCGGTGTGGAAATGGAAGCGCTGACGGCCGTCTCGATCGCGGCGCTGACGATCTACGACATGGTCAAGGCGGTCGACAAGGCGATGGTGATCGACGGGATCCGCCTGGTCAAGAAAACAAAATGAAGGTGCTGATCGCCGCCTACAGCGACGTCGCGGCGTGGTGCATCCCGGAGGCCCAGGTCGAACGGCTGCGTCGCGCGTTCCCGCCGCATACCTTCGTGCGCGCCGACTCCGACGCCGAGACGATCGCCCGCATCGCGGATGCCGAGGTCGCGCTGTGCGCGCGGCTGAAGCCGGAACAGCTCGCGGCGGCGCACCGGCTACGCTGGATCCACAGCCCGGCGGCCGGGGTCGGAAACATGCTGTTTCCCGACATGATCGCCTCACCCGTGACGCTGACGAACTCCCGCGGCAGCAGCTCCGCCACGATCGCCGAGCACGTCATCGCCGTCACGCTCGCGCTGCTGCGGCGGCTGCCGCGGGCGTCGCGGCGGCAGGCCGAGCACGTCTGGGCGCAGGACGAGCTCGAGGCCGGCCCGCCAATCCGGACGCTCCGCGGCGCGCGCGTGCTGATCGTCGGTCTCGGGTCGATCGGCGGCGAGGCGGGCGAGCTCGCGGCGGCGTTCGGCGCGGTGGTGGTGGGGATCAGGCGACGGGCGGACGGGCCACGGCCGCGCGGCGTCAGCTCGGTGGTGACGCCGGACCGGCTGCACGACGAGCTGCCGCTCGCCGACGTCGTGGTGCTGGCCGCGCCGCAGACGGCCGCCACCGTCCACCTGATCGGCGCACCCGAGCTGGCGCTGATGAAGGATGATGCCGTGCTCGTGAACGTGGGCCGGGGCAGCCTGGTGGATGAGGAGGCCCTGGTTCGGGCGCTCGAGGCGGGACGGCTGCGCGGCGCGGCGCTGGACGTGTTCGAGCGTGAGCCGTTGCCGCCAGGGCATCCGTTGTGGGCCCGCGAGGACGTCCTGGTCACGCCGCACGTGTCGGGGTTCCACGCCCGTCACTGGGACGGCGTGGTCGGCATCTTCGCCGATAATCTCCGGAGGTTCGCGGCCGGGGAATCGCTGCTCAACGCGGTGGACAAGGGGGCTGGATATTGAGCGATGACCTGGAGCCGCCGCCGGAACTGGCCACCGTGGCGGACCTGCCGTTCCACGTGCTGGGGCGGCATCCCAAGCCTCTGCTGGTCGGCCAGGTGCGGCAGGGGGGGATCGCCGGGGTCTCGACGAGGGAGTGGTTCGACGCGCTGCGGGATCTGGCGCTGGGTCTGTCGTCACTCGGCGTACACCCGGGCGACCGCGTCGCCATCATGTCGGAGAGCCGCCCCGAGTGGCTGCTCGCCGATTTCGCCATCCTGACGCTCGGCGCGGTGACGGTGCCGGTGTATGCCACGCTGACGCCGGGGCAGGCGCGCTACATCATCCAGGATTCCGGCGCGCGCATCGCCTTTGTCTCGACCGCCGAGCAGCTCGAGAAGCTCCAGCGCATCCGGCACGAGCTGCCGACACTCGAGGCGATCGTCACGTTCCTGCCCGGCGAGTCTGCCTCGGCCTCGGTGCTCACGCTCGAGGCCGTGACGGCGCGCGGCCACGCGCGGCTGATGGGGGAGTGGGGCGTCGGCCGGGAGTTCCGCGACACCGCGCGCGCCATCCGTCCGGAGCAACTCGCCACCATCATCTACACCTCGGGCACCACCGGCGAGCCGAAGGGGGTGATGCTGTCGCACCACAACCTCATCTCCAACCTGCTGGCCGGACACACCGTGGTGCCGGTCGGCCCCGACGACGTCTCGCTGTCGTTCCTGCCGCTCAGCCACTCCTTCGAGCGTCTGGTGTCGTACGTTCACCTCGCGCACGGCGTGACCATCGTGTTCGCGGAGTCGATCGACACCGTCGGCCGCGATCTGCCGATCGTGCGGCCGACCGTGATGACGGCGGTGCCGCGCGTCTACGAGAAATTCCAGGCCCGCATCCTGGATCGCGGCCATGCCCTGCCGCAGCCGCGCCGGACGCTGTTCCACTGGGGCGTCAAGGTCGCGCATGCCCGGGCGCGCGCCGAAGGCAACGGCGGCAAGGCCGGGGTGCTCCTGGCGCTCGAATCCGCGGTGGCGGAGCGGCTGGTGTTCTCGAAAATCCGCGCCGGCGTCGGCGGGCGCCTGTGGTGCCTCGTCTCGGGGAGCGCGCCGCTCCCGCTGCACACCGCTGAATTCTTTTTCGGCATCGGCCTGCCCATTACCGAGGGCTACGGCCTGACCGAAACCTCGCCGATCGTGACCGCCAACCCGATCGGCGCGCCGCGGCTGGGTACCGTCGGCACTCCAATCCCCGGCGTGTCGGTGCGCATCGCGGACGACGGGGAGGTGCTGGCTCAGGGACCCAACGTGATGATGGGGTATTACAACAAGCCCGTCGAGACCGCGGCTGTGCTGCAGGACGGGTGGTTCCATACCGGCGACATCGGCTCGCTCGACGGCGAAGGCTATCTGCGAATTACCGATCGCAAGAAGGATTTGCTGGTCACCTCCGGTGGCAAGAAGGTGGCGCCCCAGCCGGTGGAGGCCATCCTCAGGCGCAGCCCCATCGTCGCCGAAGCGGTACTGCTCGGCGATCGGCGCCGCTTCATCGCGGCCTTGATCGTCCCCGAGTTCGCCGCGCTCGAGCAGCGATTGAAGGACCTTGGCCGGCCGCCGGCCGACCGCTCGGAGCTGGTCGGGCGCGACGACGTGGTGGCGCTCTACGAGGAGATTGTCGGCGCCCTCAACCGCGAGCTATCCCAGTTCGAGCGCATCAAGAAGTTCCGGGTGCTGCCGCGGGAGTTCACCATCGACGCGGGCGAGCTGACCCCCACCCTGAAAGTCAAGCGCAAGGTCGTCGAACAGAACTGGGCGACGGACATCGACGCGATGTACAAAGAATAGGCGCCACCATCCGCAAGCTGTTCGCGGCCGTCCCCTCGTCCATCGACCGTGGCGACCGGCCGGGGCGGTTCAGACTGCGATCGCCGCGTGCAAGGCCTCGCACCCCGGCCGGTTCCTGCAGCCCACCTGCGGTGCAGGGCCCCGGTTGCGCTCTCGGTCACGCTCGTCACCAGATCACGCGCACCGCGCCGGAGCCGCCGATGTCGGCGTCGCGCGTCAGCAGCGGCAGCGCCAGATCGCGCGCGGCGGCGCAGATCAGCGCGTCGAACGGGTCGCGATTGAAGCGGAGGTCGTCGGCGTCGAAGATTTGCGCCGCGGTGAGGTCGTGCGGCTGGTAGGCGGGATTGCTGAAGAGGTCGGCGAAAAAATCACGGGGCGCGCGCCGAAGGCTGATGCGGCCGCCACGGGCGAGCAGCCCGACTTCCCAGATCACCGCGGCCGGCACGTAGACCAGGGCCCGGCGCTGCTCGGCGCGGTCGAAGTGCGCCGCGGCGCGGCGGCCGAGTCGCGAGCTGCCACCCGCGTGATAGAGCAGCGCGTGAGTATCAGTGACGGCAGCCTCGACGTCAGCCACGGCGGCTGTGTTTCCGCGCCGGAGGACGCTCCCGCACGGCCATCGGCCGCGCCAGCGACTGCTGAAAGACCGTGCGGATATACCCATCCGCGCCGCCAAGATCCGCGTCGTCCGGTGGCAGGTCGATCGACCCGACCACGGAACGGACCGCGGCGGCGTCAGTC
This sequence comes from Vicinamibacterales bacterium, assembly GCA_046594705.1. Classification (GTDB taxonomy): domain Bacteria; phylum Acidobacteriota; class Vicinamibacteria; order Vicinamibacterales; family 2-12-FULL-66-21; genus JAICSD01. The sequence continues at coordinate 6,598 of JBKJRJ010000052.1, read as the reverse complement.
CGGCCCTCGATACGCGCGTCGCCGACCAGCCGGTCGATGACCTCGCTGACACTGCCGTTGCCCCGGGCGCCAGCCTGCCCCTTGAGCCACAGCAGGTTGTCTTCTCCGATCGTGATGGAGATGGGCCGTTTCATGTCTCCACGATATCATAGTTTCATGGCATACCCGCTCCTCGGTCGTCGCCGCATGGCTGTGCCGGAAACCCATATACTGCCGTCCACACCATGACACTCGTCGCGCTCGACTGGATCATCGTCGCGGTCACCATCCTGATCTGCTTCGTGCCGGCGCTGTTCTTCGGGAAACGCGCCGGCAGCAGTACATCCGAGTTCTTCGCCTCCGGCCGCTCGGTGCCGTGGTGGCTGGCCGGGCTCTCGATGGTGGCGACCACCTTCAGCAGCGATACGCCCAACTGGGTGACGCAGCAGGTGCGGCAGTACGGCGTGGCCGGCAACTGGCAGTGGTGGGCCATGGTCCTCACCGGGGTCGCCACGGTGTTCTTCTTCGCGCGGTTGTGGCGGCGGTCCGGCGTGATGACCGACCTCGAGTTCTACGAGCTGCGCTACTCAGGCCGCGCGGCCTCCGTGGTGCGCGGCTTCCGCGCCGTTTATCTCGGACTGTTCTTCAACTGCTTCATCATGGCGATGGTGACGCTGGCGGCGTGCAAGATCGCCAACATCCTGTTCGGTCTGCCGCCGTGGCAGACCATCGTGGTCTGCGGCATCCTCAATGTGGTGTTCGCGGCGCACTCCGGCCTGTGGGGCGTGCTGGTCATCGATATGGTCCAGTTCTTCATCAAGATGACAGCGGTGATCGCGGCGGCGTATTTTTCCCTCAAGGAAGTCGCGCGCCACACCGGGGTTGGCGAGGGCGCGCGCGCGGGTCTCCACGAGCTGGTGCGCATCCTCGGCCGGCAGCAGGTCAACTTTCAGGCCGGATCGCAGCCCGTCCTTTCGCCGATCGACGGCACCGGCCAGCCGATCCTGGACGTGATGCCGAACTTCGCGATGAGCGAGCTGGCGCTCATGATCTTCGTTGTCCCCATTGCGATCGGCTGGTGGGCGAACTGGTACCCGGGCGCCGAGCCCGGGGGCGGCAGCTACATTGCACAGCGCATGCTCGCTTCGAAGTCGGAGAAGGACTCGCTCGGCGGCACCCTCTTCTTCAACCTGGCGCATTACGTGCTGCGCCCGTGGCCCTGGATCATCACCGCGCTCTGTTCGATCGTGATCTTCCCGGAGCTGAAGGACATCCAGGCGGCATTCCCGGCTGCCGATCCGCGGTTGATCGGCCACGACAGCGCGTTCCCGGCCATGCTCAAATTCCTGCCGGTCGGGTTTGCCGGACTGATGATGGGCGGCCTCATCGCCGCGAACTCCTCCACGATCCTGACGCACCTGAACTGGGGATCCTCGTATCTCGTGCACGATTTCTACCGCCGGTTCATCGCCCCGGCCGCGTCGGAGAAGCATTACGTCATGATGGGCCGGCTCGCGACACTCGGCCTCTACGTGTTCGCCGCCGTGCTGAGCCTGACGCTGGAGTCGTCACAGGAGGCGTTCGAGGTGCTCATCTCGATTGGCGCGGGGACCGGGCTGCTCTACCTGCTGCGCTGGTTCTGGTGGCGCATCAATGCCTGGACCGAAGTCGTCGCGATGATCGCCTCCTTCACCGTCTCGGTGTTGTTCTTCGTGCTGCGGAAGACCGGTCACGCGCAGCCGTTCGCCCACACCGTGCTCTACTCCGTGGCGCTGACCACGATCGCCTGGCTGGTGGCCGTCTACCTGACGCCGGAGACCAGCCGCGAGCGGCTGATCGATTTCTACCGCAAGGTGCATCCGTCGGGCCCCGGCTGGCGCGTCATCCGGGAAGCCGCCGGCATCAGCGCGGCCGAGGCCGCCCGGCACAGCGATCACATGGGGACCGCCACCCTGGGCTGGGTGGCGGGATGCGCCACCATCTGGTCGTCGCTGTTCGCCATCGGCAACTTTCTCTACGGGCGCACCCAGCTCGCCCTGATCCTGACCGCCATCTTCCTCGTCAGCGGCATGGTGCTCATCACCGTCACCAACCGGCTCTGGGACAGGCCGTCTGCCCAGCCGCCCATTTCCTGAAACGTCCCATGTCCACGTCTCAGCGCGTCCTCGTCGTCGGTCTCGGAAACATGGGCCTCAGCCACGCCCTTGCCTATTCACGCATCGAGGGGTTCGAGGTCGCCGGCCTGTGCACGCGCAGCATCCGCACACGGACGGTCCCGGCTGCGCTGGCCGGTGCTCCCAGATTCACGTCGTTTGACGAGGCGCTGACCCTCGTCAAACCGGACGTGGTGTCGATCAATACGCTCGCCGACACGCATGCCGCCTACGCCATCAAGGCCATGGAGGCCGGCGCCCACGTCTTTCTCGAAAAGCCGATTGCGGAGACGGTGGCGGATGCCGAGCGAGTCGTCGCCGCCGCGGAGCGCAACGGACGCAAGCTGGTGGTCGGCTACATCCTCCGCCATCACCCGTCCTGGATGCGGTTCGTCGAGCTGGCGCGCACGCTCGGCACGCCGCTGGTGTTTCGGATGAATCTCAATCAGCAGTCGAGTGGCGCGCAGTGGGAGACCCACAAGCGGCTGTTGGAAAGCCTCTCTCCGATCGTTGATTGCGGCGTCCACTACGTCGACATCTGGTGCCAGATCACCCCGGCCCGGCCGGTGAGCGTGCATGCCGTCGGCGCGCGCCTGACCAATGATCTCCGCGAGGGCATGTACAACTATGGCCACTTCGAGGTTACCTTTGACGACGGGTCGGTCGGCTGGTACGAGGCGGGCTGGGGACCGATGATGAGCGAGACGGCTTTCTTCGTGAAGGACGTGATCGGACCGAAGGGATCGGTGTCGATCGTGCTCGCCGCCGGCGTCGAGTCCGTGAAGTCCGACGACATCAACGCGCACACGCAGACCAACCAGATCCTCCTCCATCACGCCGAGCTGAAGGCGGACGGCACGCCGGCGCGGCCGGACGAGCGCTTCTCGACGACCGACGAGCCGGGCCACGACGACCTCTGCGAGCGGGAACAGCGCTTCCTGCTGCGCGCGATCGACGAGGACCTCGATCTGACGGCCCACATGCACGACGCGATCAAGAGCCTCAGGATCGTGCTCGCCGCCGACCAGTCGGTCCGTAGCGGCAAGGTCATCGCCTTGTGACGCCGCGCCGCCTGCTCGCGTGCGCCATGCTGCTGGCCGCCACAGCCGCCACGGCCGCGCAGCCGGCAGCGTCCCGCGCCCGGGTCGCGGAGCGCGTCACCAAACTGACGCGGACGTCTCCATGGACGCTTGTCGCCTCGGTGCCGATGACGTTCCCGACGTTTCATCCGCAGGGGATGGTGAGGATCGGCGACACCTTCGTGGTTTCCTCGGTCGACAAGGCCGGCCGTGCCGGCCACCTGTTTAAGATCGATCGCGCCGGCCGGCTGCTGGCCGATCTGCGGGTTGGCGAAGGGGAGATCTATCACCCAGGCGGGATCGACTACGACGGACGCAGCATCTGGGTGTCCGTCGCGGAGTATCGACCCGACAGCCGGTCCATCATTTATCGCGTGGATGCGGAGACGATGAAGGCGACCGAGGTGTTCCGCTTCGCCGATCACATCGGCGCCATCGTCCACAACACCGACGATCGCTCGCTGCACGGGGTCAGCTGGGGGTCGCGCCGTTTCTATCGCTGGCCGCTCGACGCCGGCGGGCGGGTGACCAACGCCGCCACGCCGCCGGAGCGGCTTCGCACGCTCAACCCGTCGCATTACGTGGATTATCAGGACTGCAAGTATCTCGGTGGCCGGCGCATGCTGTGTACCGGCGTCACCGAGATGCGCCAGCGTGCCACTGCGTCCCCCTTCCGGCTGGGCGGCATGGAGTTGGTCGACCTCGCGGCCGGCCGCCCGCTGCACCAGGTCCCGGTGCTGCTGTGGACGCCGTCGGGATTCGACATGACCCACAACCCGGCGTGGCTGGAGTCCTTCGAGTCAGGCGAAGGCGTCAGCGCGGGGGGAGGCCTGCGGGCCTACTTCATGCCCGAAGACGACACCTCAACGCTCTTCATCTACGAAGTTCGAATTCCCTGAACCCGCTGCGCCTGGTCAAGACGCCGACGCGGCCGGCGACGCGCCGGGCGGGTGCGCTCGACGCGAAGGGTTCTGTGCACCGTCGCGTCAGCAGGCCCCGGCGAGCATCACCCACCTGCCGCTGTTCCAAGGCGGGCCTGCCGCCGCCGTTTGCCGATGAACGGCACCCATACCATCCACATGCCGCTCAGCCACAGCACCAGCAACGTCAGTCCCACCGGCAGGAACAGCCCGAGCTTCGTCCAGTCGCCCGCGAAGAACGATCCGTCGTGGATGCTTTCTATCAGGTCGGATCGCCGGACCGCGGACTGCAGGAGACGCCCGGACCCGAGGTCGATCTGCGCCTCCCGCCCGCTGTGCAGGGTCACCTTGACGATGCCTCGCGAGGGGCGCACGTCCAGCCGGTTGACGTCGTCCCAGCCGCGCACGCCGAGGGAGGAATCGCCCTGCAAGCTGAGGAGGATCTGATCGAAGTTGATCAGGGGGACGGTCCCGCTACCGCGCTGTTCGGGCGGCTGGACGAAGCTCCACTGCTTCTTCAACTGAAGGAGCAGTCCGCTCGTGATGATGACCGCGAGCGGAAGCGCGACGATGAGGCTCGCCCAGTGGTGGATTCTGCGATTGGTGACGTTGAAAGACACAAGGTTCGCGCCAGTAGACCGCGTGCTGCCAACTACTACCAGCGCTCGTAGGTCGAGTGGAGGGGCTGGCACTGCATCCCAGCCGCAAGCTGGGGCAGAATGCGGTTGATGCGTTCCGAACGCGAGAAGATGCTGGCGGGGGAACTCTACGACCCCTACGAATCGGAACTGGTGGCGGCACGCGGCCGCGCGCGCGATCTGTGTCGCGCCCTCAACGCCACCGCCGACGGCGATGCCGCGGCGCGCCGGACGATCCTGACGGCGCTGTTCGGCGCCGGTGGAAGCGAGGTCCTCCTCGAGCCGCCCTTCTTCTGCGACTACGGCGCCAACATTTCGCTTGGCTCGCGGGTCTTCTTCAACTTCAACTGCGTCGTGCTCGACGTGTGTCCCGTGCGCGTCGGCGACTTCACGCTGTTCGGGCCAGCCGTCCAGATCTATACCGCCATGCACCCGCTCGAGGCGGAACTGCGGCGGACGAGGGAGTTCGGGAAGCCCGTCACGATCGGGTCGGACGTGTGGGTGGGCGGCGGGGCGATCATCTGCCCCGGCGTCACCATCGGGTCGCGATCCGTGATTGGCGCGGGTAGTGTGGTGACGCGCGACATCCCGGACGAGGTGTTCGCGGCGGGTAACCCGTGCCGGGTGATTCGCCCGATCACGCCCGCGTGAAACCGGGCGTCTGCAGATCGTCGTCGGACTCCGGCTCAGGCTCGGCGACGGAGACGGCGCCGTGTCGTCCACCCGGCCCGGAGGGACGGGGTTCGCGCACGCCGGCCTCGGGTTCCGGCGGGGGCGCTTCCGCTACCGGCTGATACTCGTAGGCGACCATCGAGAAGGTCCCACGGCCGCCTGTCCGATCCGACAGCTCGGACCAGAAGTCGATCATGTCGGCCAGCGGCACGCGCGCGCGGATGGTCTGCGTGTCGCCGCCGGGCTCACGCGACAGGATCCGGCCGCGCCGCCGGAGCAGGGCCTCCGCCACCCTGGCGCTGTGTTCCGCGGGGACGACCGCCACCACGTGCATCACCGGTTCCGGCCGCTCCTTCATGGCTGTGGTCTCATACGATTGCCGGATTTTAGCGCCAATCAGCGCAACCGCCCACCCTTTCCTCCCGTCAAAGCAAGGGCATGACTACTGCCATGGCTGACCTTCGGTTCGCGTTCCGTGGGCTCGTGCGAAGCCCGCTCTTCTCGACGGTCGCGATCCTTTCGCTGGCGCTCGGCATCGGGGCCAACACTGCCATCTTCACGCTGATCGACCAAATCGTCCTGCGGAAGCTGCCGGTGAAGAATCCCGAGGAGCTGGTCATGCTGTATCAGTCCGGCTCGCACAACGGCAGCAATATGGGCTCGCGGATGCACTCGTACCCGTTGTACCAGGACATCCAGCAGCGGGCCGAGCCGCTGGCCGAGGTGCTATGCCGGCGGCTGGCGGCCGCGGCGGTCAGCGTGGACAACCAGACCGAGCGGGTCGACGCCGAGATGGTCTCCGGTAACTACTTCACGATGCTCGGCGTGAAGCCCGCCCTGGGGCGCGTGTTCAATTCGCAGGAAGACGATCAGCAGTACCAGGGCCACCCCGTGGTGGTGCTGAGCTATGGCTACTGGGAAAGCCGGTTCGCGAAGGATCGCGGTGTGCTCGGCAAGAAGATCCTCGTCAACAACTACCCGATGACCATTGTCGGCGTCTCGGAGGCGGGGTTCGCGGGCATCGACCCGGCGCAGTCGCCGCAGATTCGCGTGCCGGTGCAGATGAAGCCGGTGATGGTGCCCGACTGGGGCTGGTTGCACATGGACGACCGGCGCGCGCGCTGGGTCCAGGTGTTCGGGCGGCTGAAGCCGGGCTA
>JBKJRJ010000412.1:0-5181 GCA_046594705.1 Vicinamibacterales bacterium | reverse complement strand
TCGGTGACGCCGCGCTGGCGCGCGCGCGAGTCGAGCAGCACGTCGCGCGCGATGCCGGCGCCCGCGCCGCGCAGCCAGAGCGAGAAGGGGACCGGGAAGCCCATCTTCTTTCGCGTCAGGATCTCCTTCGGCAGGATCGCTTTCACCGACTCGCGCAGAATCCACTTGGTGGTCAGGCCGCGCAATTTCATCCGTGGCGTGAGCGCGGTCGCGAATTCCACGAGGTGGTGATCCAGGAAGGGCACACGGCTCTCGATCGAGGCCGCCATGCTCATCTGGTCCTGTTTCATCAGCAGTTCCACCAGGTAGGTCTTGAGATCCGTGTAGAGCAGCCGATCGAGTGTGCTGCTGTTGCCGTTGGGCCGGTCGAAGTAGGCGCGCGACGCGCTGTAGGCGTCGGCCGTCGCCAGGCCGGCGAGCCGGGGACCGAGCAGCGAGGCCTGCCGCCGCAACCCGATTGACGCGAAGTTGTCGAAGAACATCGCCTCGGGGGTGCGCGGCATGGCCAGGAACGATCGCTTGGCGTAGCGCGCCACCCGCCCCGGGAGCCTTGGCACGACGGTGTTCGCCACGAAGTCGCGGATCGGTTCGGGCGCGACGTTCCAGAAGGAGCCCGCCCGCCAGTTCGCCAGCGCGCGCGGGTATTTGCCGTAGCCCGCCAGCAGCTCGTCGCTCCCTTCGCCTGTCAGCACGACCTTGACGTGCTCGCTGGCCAGCTTCGAGACGAAGTAGAGCGGCACGCTGGACGGATGGGCGAGCGGCTCGTCCTCGTGCCAGAGCAGCTTCGGCAGCGCGCCGAAAAAGTCCGCATCGTCAATCACGATCTCGTGCGAGTCCGCCTTGATCGCCGTGGCGACCTGCCGCGCGTAGTCCAGTTCGCTGAAGGCGCGCTGTTTGAACGCGACCGAGAAGGTCTGCAGCGGGCGGTCGATCATGCCGGCCATCAGCGCGGCGATGGCGCTGCTGTCCAGGCCGCCCGAGAGGAACATGCCGAGCGGTACGTCCGCCATCAGGCGGGTGCGCACGGCCTCTTCGAGGCGCGCGCGGAACTGCGCGACCGCGTCGGCGTCGGAGAGCTCGGCAATCTCCGGGCGTGAGGTGCCGACCGGTACGTCCCACCACTGCCGGGTCGTCACCACACCGCGCTCGAACGTCAGGACGTGTCCGGGCAGCAGGCGGTAGATGCCCTTGAACAGCGTCTCCTCGCCGGAGACGTAACGGGTGCTGAGGAGCTCCGGGATCGCCCGGTCGTTGGCCTCGGCGGCGACCAGGCCGCTTTCGAGGATCGCCTTGATCTCGGATCCGAACACCAGCCGATCGCCGCGCCTCGTCCAGTAGAGCGGCTTGATGCCCATGCGGTCGCGCGCGAGCAGCAGCCGCCGGCGCGGCTGATCCCAGATGGCGAACGCGAACATGCCCCGGAAGTGCTCGACGCAGGTGTCTCCCCACTGCTCGTAGGCGTGGACGATGGTCTCGGTGTCGCAGCGCGTGCGGTAGGTGTGGCCGGCCGCCTCAAGCTCGGGCCGGATCTGCTCGTGGTTGTAGATTTCGCCGTTGAAGGCGATCCAGATCGTCTCGTCTTCGTTCGCCAGCGGCTGGTGCCCGGCGGCGAGGTCGACGATGCTGAGGCGGCGATGTACCAGTCCGGCCTGGCCGTCACAGTACGTCCCCGCGTCGTCAGGCCCGCGGTGGGTGATGACGTCGCGCATGAGGTTGAGACGCGCGCGCTCGTCCGCGTGAAGCCGGTCGGTGGCGACGATGCCTGCGATGCCGCACATGACGTTAGATGGCCTCCGCGAAAGTGGCCCGGGCCGCGGGGGCCTGGTCGATGAACTGGCGGAACCAGAGCTCCAGCATCATCAGCTGCCAGAGCCGGTGGCGGTGATCGGCGCGGCCGTCGCGATGCTCGGTCCACAGGCGGGTGACCTCGCGGTCGTTGAAAACGCCGCGGTCGCGCAGCCGGCCGTCCGAGAGCAGTCCTTCCGCCATCGGCGCGAGCGGTCCCCGCAGCCACTCGCCGATCGGCGCCTCGAATCCCTGCTTGCCGCGTTCGAGGATGTCGGCCGGGATCTTCTTCTCGAGCGCCTTGCGCAGGAGGTACTTGCCCCGCCCGTTCTTGATCTTGAGCGAGACCGGGACGGTGGCGGCGAATTCGAGCAGCTTGTGATCGAGCAGCGGCTCGCGCGCCTCGAGCGAGACCGCCATGCTCATGCGGTCCACCTTCGTGAGGATGTCGTCGATCATGTAGGTGTGGACGTCGGTGTAGAGCCCCCGATCGACCGGATCGAGCGAGCGGCACCGCGCGTAGGCGTCACGGAACGAGGTGAACGGATCGGCGCCGCGGAGGCGGGCGGCGAAGTCGGATGAATAGAGCCGGGCCTTGGCGTCTGGCTCGAACATGCCATAGGCATGTTTGAGGGCATAGGCCTGGTCCGGATCGGCGCCAAGGTGGCGCAGGGCCCGTGCCCCCTTGATCGAGAGCGGCAGCGCGCGGCCCAGCAGGCCGGCCATGGCCGTCGCCGGACCGAGCGCACGCCGCGCGTTCTGCTCCCAGTGTTCCACCCGATGCCGCGTGTAACCGGCCCAGAGCTCATCGCCGCCGTCACCCGACAGCGCCACGGTGACGAGTTCCCGTGCCGCCTTCGACACGTAATAGGTCGGCACCGCGGAGGAGTCCGCGAACGGCTCGTCGAAATGCCACGCGAGCTTGGGCAGCAGGTTGACGATGTCGGGCGTGACGGTGCGCGGGTGGAACTCGCAGCCGAGGTGCTCGGCTACGCGCTTGGCGTGCGCCAGCTCGTCGTAGCGCGCGTGATCGAAACCGACCGAGATCGTGACCGGCGGCCGCGAGCTGGTCTCCACCATGTAGGCGCACACCGCGCTCGAGTCGATGCCGCCGGAGAGAAAGGCGCCGAGCGGCACATCGGCAATTTGCCGGAGCGCCACCGACTCCGACAGCAGGGCGTCGAGCCGCTCGAGATACTCCTCCTCGCGGCCGGCATCGCCGTCGCCGGTGAACGTGAGATCCCAGTAGCGCGACGTGCGGATGGCACCCTTTTCCGCGACCAGCACGTGGCCGGGTTCCAGTTTGTGAACGCGCCGGTAGATCGTCGCGGGGGCCGGGATGTAGAGCAGCGTCAAATAGGCGTCGATCGCCTCGGGACTCCAGTCACGCGGCACGTCCGGATCCTCGAGCAATGACTTCAGCTCGGAGCCGAAGACGACGCCGCGGCCGGGAATCTCAGCGTAGTAGAGCGGCTTCACGCCCAGGCGATCCCGCGCGAGGAGGAGCCGCCGCGCGGTCGCGTCCCACACCGCGAACGCGAACATCCCGCGGAAGCGCTCGACGCAGCGCTCGCCCCACTGCTCGTAGCCGTGCACGATGACCTCGGTGTCGGACCCGGTCCGGAAGCGATGCCCGTGCGCCACGAGTTCGGCCCGCACCTCCGCGAAGTTGTAGATCTCGCCGTTGAAGACGGTCCAGATAGTGCCGTCTTCGTTGGCGAGGGGCTGGTCGCCGGTCGACAGGTCGATGATGCTGAGACGGCGGTGGCCGAGGCCGATGCCTGGGGCCAGGTGATAGCCGGCCGCGTCAGGGCCGCGATGGGCGACGGCGTCGGTCATCGCCTCGAGCACGCCGCGGTCCACGGGACGGAAGGGGTCGTAGTTGAATCGTCCGGCGATGCCGCACATGCCTTAGGCCGCCCGCGAAGACAGGCGGGGCCCCACCGGGACGCCCGCGTTGTCGAGTTGAGAGCCATAGAGGTCCTCGAACCCCCGCACCATCCGATCGAACGAGTAGCGGCGGATGACTTCCTGACGGGCGCAGGCGCCGATGACGCCGGCGCGCGCGGGGGAGATCACCAGCGACTCGAGCGCCGCCGCGAGCGCCGTGGGATCGTCGGGCTTGACGAGGAGACCGGTGCGCTCCTCGTCGATCAGATCGACGAGTCCTCCGATCCGGCTCGCGACGACCGGCAGGCCCGCCGCCATCGCTTCGATCGCGCCGTTGGGAAACGCCTCCGAGCGCGACGGCAGCACGAACACATCCGCGCGCGCGAGCAGCGCCGGCACATCCTCGCGGTGGCCGAGGAAGGTGACCTGCGCGCCGATGCCGAGCGAGGCCGCCAGCGCCTGGAGTTCGGCCGCTCGAGGACCGTCACCGGCCACCAGGAAGTGCAGCTCCGGATAACGCGGTGCGAGCTGCGCCGCGGCCGCGAGCAGCACTTCATGGGCCTTCTCCCGACGGAGGTTGGCGACGGTCAGGATGGTGCGGACCGGCCGGACGCCAATCGGCCGGGCGTCAAACCGCTCGACGCTCACGCCGTTGGGAATGACCCGGACGATGGCGGGGGAGAGCCCTTCGGACTCGAGCTGGCGGGCGGCGGCCTGCGAGTTCGCGACAATGGCGTGGGCGAACCGGTAGGCGTGCCGCTGCAGCGTGATCTGACCCGCCGTTTTGTCGGGATTGAGCTCGCGGCGGCTGCCGATGCGGACCGGGACGCCGGCCGCCGCGCCGGAGGGCAGCCCGAAGGTGTTCGCATACAGGTCGCAGGTTTGCAGGACGGCAATACGCCGGGCGCGGCACCATCGCGCGAACGCGGCCGCGCGGGCAAGGGTGGCGGGCCGGGCAAAGCCACGAATCGGGAACGCCGTGACCGGGGCGCATGCCTCGACGCGCGGCAGCCAGGCCCCTTCGCGCTGAAAACAGGCCACGTGCACGTCGAACCGGCTACGGTCGAGTCGTTGGATGAGTTCGGTCATCTGCCGTTCGGTTCCCCCCGGGTGGAAACCCGTAAGGAAAACCGCGACCGGAATGTGTGGCACGGACTTCACAGCTCTCCACCTGAGCAAGGCAGGTGCCACACAAAAAGCGGGAAATATGGGAACCGCGCTACCGCGCGTGAGCAGTTGAGGTGCCCGCGACGGCGCTGTCGAGGTAGTGGCGGTGCCACAGCTCGAACACCAGCAGCTGCCAGAGGCGAAGGGTGTGGTCGCGCTCCCCGGCCAGGTGCTCCTTGAGCAGGCGCGAGACGAAGACGGGCTCGAAGTAGCCGCGCTGCCGGGTGCGGGGGGCGTCAAGCACGTCGGAGAAGAGGCCCGTCAGCCCGCCGCGGAACCAGGTGCCGAGCGGAATCCCGAAGCCCTGTTTCTTCCGGTCGAGGATGCCGGCGGGCAGCA
>JBKJRJ010000145.1:0-12395 GCA_046594705.1 Vicinamibacterales bacterium | reverse complement strand
GCCCCTGCCTAGGCAGGGTTCCGGGGCCGGCGGGTACATAATCTGTGGCTGTGGCAGGTCACGCCGACTTTGACGCGCTCGCCGGCGCGCGCCATCCGGACCCCTTCTCGATTCTCGGCCCTCACGTCGAGGACGGGGCGGTCGTCATCCGCGCCTACCAGCCGTCCGCGGCAACCGTCGCGATCGTCCGGCCCGGGACCCCCACCCCCACGACTTCCTCCCGGCATGCAAACGGCATTTTCGAGGCCGCCTTTCCTGGCGCGGCGGAGATTTTCGACTACCGCCTTCGCGTCACGTATCCGGACGGACAGACCACCGACATCGACGATCCGTACCGCTACGGCCGGGTGATCTCCGAGTACGACGTCTACCTGTTCTCGCAAGGGAAGCACACCCGCATCTACGACAAGCTCGGCGCGCACCTGATGCGCATCGGCGACGCCGACGGCGTGCACTTCGCCATCTGGGCCCCGAACGCCGATCGCGTCAGCGTCGTCGGCGACTTCAACCTGTGGGACGGACGGCTGCACCCGATGCGGCGGCTCGGCCCGACCGGCGTCTGGGAGATGTTCATTCCGGGTATCGCCGAAGGGGCGCGCTACAAGTTCGAGATCCGATCGAGCCTGCACGGTGAGCTGCTGCTGAAGACCGATCCGTTCGGCTTCGCGTTCGAGGTCCCGCCGCTGACCGCGTCGGTGGTGGCGCGGCTGGATTACACCTGGAACGACGCGCAGTGGCTGGTCGACCGCGCCGCCGCGCGCGCGTGGCTCGACAAACCCATGGCGACTTACGAGGTGCACCTCGGGTCGTGGATGCGCGTGCCGGAGGAGCACGATCGCTACCTCACCTATGCAGAACTCGCGGCGCGGCTGATTCCGTACGTGAAGGAGATGGGCTACACCCACATCGAGCTGCTGCCGGTGATGGAGCACCCGTTCTCCGGATCGTGGGGCTATCAGGTGACCGGCTTCTACGCGCCCACCAGCCGGTTCGGCGCGCCGCGCGAGTTCAAGGCGTTCGTGGACGCCTGCCACCAGGCGGGCCTCGGCGTCATCCTCGACTGGGTGCCCGGACACTTCCCCAAGGACGCGCATGGGCTGGCGCGGTTCGACGGCACGTCGCTCTTCGAGCACGCCAATCCGCTGCAGGGGGAGCAGCGCGACTGGGGCACGCTCGTCTTCAACTACGGGCGGAACGAGGTGCGCAACTTCCTGCTGGCCAACGCGCTGTTCTGGATGGAGGAGTACCACATTGACGGGCTCCGCGTCGACGCCGTGGCGTCGATGCTCTATCTGGATTTCTCGAAGCAGCCGGGCCAGTGGATCCCGAACCAGTTCGGCGGCTCAGAGAACATCGAGGCGATCGGTTTTCTTCGCGAGCTGAACGCGCTGACGCACGGGGAGCACCCCGGCACCGTGATGCTGGCCGAAGAATCCACCTCGTTCCCGGGCGTCACCCGCCCCACCCACCTCGGCGGACTCGGCTTCACCTACAAGTGGAACATGGGGTGGATGAACGACACGCTGGCCTACATCAAGCAGGACCCGGTTTACCGCCGCTACCACCATCGCCTGCTGACGTTCTCGCTCATGTACGCGTTCAGCGAGAATTACATCCTGCCGTTCTCCCACGACGAAGTCGTGCACCTGAAGGGCTCGATGATCGGCAAGGTGACGGGCGACGACTGGCAGAAGCTCGCGACGGTCCGCGCCATCTACGGCTACATGTATGCCCACCCCGGGAAGAAGCTGATGTTCATGGGGTGCGAGTTCGGCCAGGGCCGTGAGTGGGACTACGACCGCAGCCTGGACTGGGATCTGCTCGAGAAGCCGTTGCACGCCGGACTGCAGCGGTTCGTGCGCGACCTGAATCACGTCTACACCTCGGAGCCCGCCCTGCACGAGGTCGACACCAAGTCGGCCGGCTTCCAGTGGATCGACTGCAACGACAGCGACAACTCCGTCGTCGCCATGCTGCGGCGCGCGGTGGATCCGGACGACTTCGTCATCGCGGTGTTCAACTTCACCCCGATTCCGAGACACGGCTACATGTTCGGCGTGCCGAGGCCGGGAACCTACACGGAACTGCTGAACAGCGACGCCGCCGTCTACGGCGGCGGCAACGTCGGCAACGACGGCCTGGTCGTCTCCGCTCCGATCGCCTCGCACGGCTATCCGGACTCGATGCGCATCACGCTGCCGCCGCTCGCGTTCCTGCTGCTGAAGCCCACGGCGAGAGTTGCGGAGACGGAGATCGACGGAGGGACAGAGGCGGAGACGACGGGGGGGACGGAGAGAACGGAGAGAACGGAACAACCCTCACCACAGAGACGCGGAGACACGAAGGCGAACGGGGCTGTCACGGGTCCGCGCGCCTCGGCTCCTTGCGGTCAGGCGAGCCGCGCTCCGCGCGGCGGGAGGTAGGACTCGGTCGGATCCACGAGTCGCGACGTGAAGTGGTCACCGACTCGTGGATCCGACCGAGTCCTATTTCCAACGACCGGCCGAAGGCCGGTCTCGCCTGACGGTGAAGCCACGCGATCCGACGTGGTCAGCCTTCCATCGCCGCGCGATTCAGCTTCCTCGCGATGCCGTCCTTCATCACCGGCACGTTGAAGTTCAACAGCAGTCCCACGGGTTTGCCCGCCATCTTCAGCTGGGTGAGGAGCTGGGCTTCATGCACGGGCAACATACGCTCGACGGCCTTGATCTCCACGATGACCGTGTCCTCGACCAGCAGATCGAGTTGGTAGGAGCAATCCATCGTGACGCCCTTGTAGACGATGGGGATCGTCTTCTCGGACCTGACTCTCAAGTCTGCCAGATGCAGCTCGTAGATGAGACAGGCGTGGTAGGCCGATTCGAGCAGGCCGGGCCCGAGGGTGCGGTGCACTTCGATGGCGGCGGCGATGATGCGCGACGTGATGAGGTTGATCGGGCCAATTGACGCAAGCATCCGACAGCCCACTGCAAACCAGGTCACAGCCTGGATCAGGCGCAAATCGGACGATCGGTGGCGACAGTGTCCGGCCAGTACGCGGCTTCTGCGCTGCCTGACCGGCAACAGGAATGAAGTTGTAGCGACCCGGACTGGGCGAGCTGCGACGCCGTCCGCCGGGCCGCGCGACGCGCGGCTGGAGATCACCGGGGGCGAGGATACAAGCGGGTGCCAGGATCCAACCCGTTTGTATCCTTGTCCCCCGGTGATCTCCCCGCCCGGCCGAAGGCCGGCCGGCGGACAGCGGCCGGCGGACGGCGGACGGCGGACGGCGTTTCGTGACAGCCCCGTTCGCCTCCGCGCCTCCGCGTCTCTGTTGTGAGGATTGTCCCGTTCCCTCCGCCCCCCCCGTCGTCTCCGCCTCTGATTCTCCGCCACCTCCGTCTCCGCGACTCCGCCGACCTCCGTCCCCGCGCCTCCGCCGACGTCTCCGCGACTCCGCCCGCTACCCCCCGGAACTCATCTCCACGATCATCTGCCACTCCTCGTCCGACACCGGCATCACCGATAGCCGCGGCACGCGCGTGAGGACGAAGGTCGCGAACCGGCGATCCGCCTTGATCGCCGCCAGCGTGACGGGAGACTTCAGCTTCCTGACCGGCTCGACGTCCACGGCGAACAGCTTGCCGCTCGGATCGCCGGGGTCCGCGTAGGCATCGCCCGCCGCGCGGCAGATGCCGATCACCGACTTCTCCTTGCCGGTGTGATAGAAGAAGATCCTGTCGCCCTTCGTGATGCTTCGAAGGTTTCTCTGAGCGACAGGGTTCCTGACGCCCGTCCACGACGTCTTGCCGTCGCGGGTCAGCGCGTCATAGTTGTAGTTCGCCGGCTCTTCCTTGAATAACCAGTTCATGGCTGATGATTCTAAGCCCGCGTGGGCCCATCTTCGACTGACCGACACCATCCGCCCCGGGGTCCGCGTGTTCCTCGTCGGCATCAACCCCGGCGTTCTGTCGGCCCGCTCCGGACACCACTTCGCCGGCCCGAGCAATCGATTCTGGGGGCTGCTCTATGCCGCCGGCATCGTCCCCCAGCCGGTGACGCATGAGGACGACGTGCGGTTGCCGGAATGGGGTATCGGGATGACGAACCTGGTCGCGAGGCCCAGTCCGGGGATCGACGATCTCAGTCCCCGCGAGTACCTGGAAGGGTGGACGCTCCTCGACCGGAAGATCGAGCGATTCCGTCCGGAGATCGTCGCGTTCGTTGGCGTGACCATGTATCGGGCGCTGTGGCGGGTGCTGGGCAACAGCGGTCCGGCCGTGATCCGGCCGGGATTTCAGCGCGCGACGGTGCATGGCGCCCGCCTGTTCGTGCTGCCCAACCCGAGCGGCAGAAACGCCCACTTCTCGTATGACGACATGTTGAGCGCGTTCCGCGCGCTGGCGCGCGCCATTCGCGCGCTGCCGGCGACCGCCCCGGCCAGCGCCCGGCCAGCGGCCCGTCGCAGCCGCGCGGGAGCGTCATCAGCGGCGGCTGCGGCACCGCCGCGAAAAGCCGCCCGTAAGCGCGCGGCGCCGCGGTCGTGATGTTGAGGCGCGCGTTCCATTCAGGTCGAAAATTACGGCGCGCAGCGCATCAGGATACCGGATAATTCCTCGGATGCCGCCGGTGGTCACGCTCTTCGACGTCGACAATACGCTGATGGACAGCGACCGCATCGTCGCGGACCTGATGCGATTCATGGATGCCGAGCTCGGGCGCGAGCGGCGGGATGACTACTGGCAGATCTTCGAGGCGCTGCGCGCCGAGCTGGGCTATGCCGACTACCTCGGCGCGCTCCAGCGTTACCGGGCGCTCCATCCCCGCGACTCGCACGTGCTCGCTGTTTCGCAGTTCCTGATCGACTACCCGTTCGCCAACCGGCTGTTCCCGGAGTCGCTGGATGCCGTCGGACATGCCAAGGCGTGGGGGGCGGTCGTCATCCTGTCTGACGGCGACGTCGTGTTCCAGCCGCGGAAGATCGAGCGCTCCGGTCTGTTCGATCTCGTCGAACACCGCATCCTGATCTACGTGCACAAGGAGCTCGAGCTGGCGGACGTGGAGCGGCGCTATCCCGCGGAGCACTACGTCATGGTGGACGACAAGCTGTGGCTGCTGCAGGCGATCAAGGCGTACTGGGGAGCCCGGGTGACGACCGTGTGGCCCCGCCAGGGACACTACGTCACCGACGCGCGCGTGAGGACGCTGCCGCCGCCGGACGTAACGCTGGCCCGGATTGGCGAGCTGCTGGCGTGGGATCTGCCGTCGCTGCTTCAGGCGGCGGATCGGTAACCCAGCGCTCCGCCCATTTTCCGACCGCGCAGAGGGACTGTTCCAGTGCGCGCCCCTTTTCCGTCAACTGGTATTCCACCCGCACCGGGGTTTCCGGAATGACGAGGCGGTCGACAATCCCCTCGGCTTCGAGCTCCCTCAGCCGCTCCGACAGCATGCGATCGCTGATATCTGGAATCGACGCGCGCAGCTCCGCGAAGCGCAGCCGGCCGTTGAGGAGCAGCTGGATGACGGCACCGGTCCAGCGGCCGCCGATGAGCTCGACGGCGCGGTGAAACCTCGCGCACAAGTGGGGTTTCAGACCCATGGCGTTATTTTATACCCCATGCCCACTTGACACAAGCTGCTTACTTATGTATAGTCGCTAAAGATTAGTTATGCAACGCTTTCAAGGAGGACTGATGAATACGACAACAGCAGCGGCCACCGCGGCCCGGACGACCTGGGCCATCGACGCCAGTCACAGCCAGGTGGAATTCGCGGTGCGGCATCTCATGATCAGCACCGTCCGCGGGCGCTTCGCCGGCGTGAAGGGCACCGTGGTCACCGACGACCACGACCCGGCGGCGGCGCAGGTTGACGTGGCGATCGACGTCAACACGATCGATACGCACGAGGCGCAGCGCGACACCCACCTGAAGTCGGCGGACTTCTTCGACGCCGAGCGGTTTCCCGTCCTGACGTTCAAGAGCACGCGCGTGACCGACGTGAAGGGCGATAGCTTCAAACTGGCGGGGAACCTGACGATGCACGGGGTCACGCGTGAGGTGACGCTCGAGGTGACGTCGGAAGGCCGCGGCAAGGATCCGTGGGGCGGCGACCGCGCGGGCTACAGCGCGACGACGAAGATCAAGCGCAGCGACTACGGGCTGACGTGGAACCAGGTGCTCGAGGCCGGCGGAATTGCCGTGGGCGACGAGATCAAGATCTCGCTCGACCTCGAGCTGGTGAAGCAGTAACGAGTTCGTGGTTGGTGGTTGGTGGTTGGTGGTCAGAACGAAATCCCCATCCCGAAATCGATCTTGCGGGTCCCGTTGATGACGGTGGGGTTGCCGAAGAAGCGGGACGTGAGCGTGCCGGAGTAGCCGCCGAGGTTGCCGTGATTCGTGAGGTTTTGGACCTGGCAGTTGAACGACAGCCGGTAGCGGCCGGCGGTTGACGCCTCGCCCTGGCTCGCCGTCATCGCGCCGCCTTCCGCGCGGAAGTTGATGCCACCCGGTCTCTGGACGGGCTTGCCGAACTGCAGTGAGTAGGTGAAAAACCCGTTCAGGTTCCACTGGCCGGCGCCGCGTGCGGTGTTGCGCCCGATGCCTTGCGGGCGATCGGTGAACAGCAGGTCCCCGTTGGTGTCGACACCGGTGCGGATGGTGTAGGGCTGGGCGGTCGACGCGTTGAAATTCAGGTTGGCGTTGAAGTTCCTCAACTGGCTGCTGTTCCAGCCGATGTTGATGCGCCGGCGGATGTCGAACACCGCGGGACCCCAGTCGTCTTCGATGCGGCCGGTGGCCGGCATGCTGAACGCACCGTCGGTGTTGTTCAGCGTGCGCCCGAGGCCGACATTCGTGAAGAGCGACATGCGGCGCCAGTTCCAGCGCGCAACGCCGGCGCCGCCTGGTGGGGGGCCGCCCATCATGATCACGCGCTCCCCCATCATCATCATGCCCCCCATGGGACCGGCCCCCCCGGCCGGCGCCCCGGCCCTCGGCACGTTGAAGTTGATGCTGGCGCCGACGTTCAGCGTATTCGCCGTCGATTCGGCGTCACCCACGACCTGGACCACGTTGACGAACCGGGGATCGGGACGCTGCCCGCCGACCGGGCCGTTGAGGTTCAAGCCTCGCATCAGGTTGGCGCCGGTGGTGTGCGCGTAGAGCGCGTTGACGCTGAGCATGCGCGTGACGGTGCGCTGAACGCCGGCGCTGAAGCGAACGTTGCGCTGCATCTGCAGGTCGTCGCCAAGCAGGTATCGATTGGTCGCGCTGGTGATCCCGGCGGCATTGCCGATGTTCGGGTACGACGGGTTGGGGACGTTCAACTCCTGCTGCCGGAAGCCGTCCACGCGCAGCGTCTGCTCGTAGGTGTTGGGGACCAGCCAGTCGTAGAAAATCCCGGCGCTGCCGCGTAGCGTCGTCTTGCCGCCCTTGCCGGGTGACCAGGTCACGCCGAACCGCGGTCCGACGTTGTTGACGTCCGCCAGGTGGGTCTGGGCCTCGTAGCGGAGGCCGGGGCTGACCGTCAGGTTCTTGCGGATCCGGATGTCGTCCTGCAGGTAGAGGCCTGCCTGGACGTTCTTGTAGGCGATGTTGGGATCTCCCGCGCGGAGGGTATAGCTGCGCGGCGTGCCCGCCTGGAACGCGGCAAGGCTCTCGAACGTGTAGGTGCCCATGTAGTTCGACGAGTCGTCCGAGCGGTACGACCCGGCGTCGAGCTGCAGGCCGGCCCGGACCGAATGGATGCCGCGCACGTAGTCGAGATCCGACTGCAGGTTGAGCGCCTTCGAACGCACGCCCCCCTGCCGCTGCTGGCCGCCGCTCGTGAAGGCATCGAGCACCTGGACGGTCGCTGCCTCGAACTGCGATTCGGCGCTCGAGCGCGACCAGTTGATCGAGGCCCGCGTGTTGATGAAGAAACGGCGGCCGAGCGGGCCGGCCTCCTGGATGCGCAGCGTGTTGCTGCTGTCTTTGGTGGAGTAGCCGCGCTCCAGCAGGTTGCGATCGCCGACGCCGAGGTTCCTGCTGGTGGACTGGTCGCGGTTGAAGTGCATCCGCAGGGTCTGATCCTTGGTGATGGCGTAGTCGAACAGCCCGAAGACGAAGGCGTTATCGCGCGGCCGGCGCGGCGCCAGCCCCTGCACCAGCTCGCCGGTCGGCAAGGTGTAATGGAAGTACGGCGTGTCGAACGAGGTGCCGGTGTTGACGTTGATCGAGAACGACGCCTTTTGCTTGATCAGCGAGCCGCTGATGCCGCCGTGATAGGACTGGGTGCGCTCCGGTCCTTTGAGCTGCGGCGTGCCGCCCGGCAGCACGTGCGGCGTACCGCTCAGCGAGCCGTCGCGGAAGCGCACGTTCATGTTCGTGCGCAGCGGTCCGATGCCGGGCTGGGTGATGATGTCGATGAACAGGCCGCCGGCGAAATGATTCTCCGCGGCGAAGGCGTCGCGCGTGATGTGGATCGCCTTGATCGCCGATTTGGGCGGCAGCCGCCCGCCCTCGAAGCTGTCGATGCGGATCGTGGCGTTGCCGCCGGCGATCTCCTGCAGCTGCTGCTGCATCTCGTCGGGGTCGTCCGACAGCGCCTGGATCTGCTCGCGCGTCATGGCGCTGCCGAAGGTCGATCGGCGGTCGGAGGCTGCCTCACGCGCGTCGCGCGACACGGTCACCGAATCCTGCAGCCCCTGGATGGCCAGCACCGCGACGTGCTTGTTGTCGCCGGCCTTGATCTGGATGTCTTTCAGGATGCGGATCTCGAACCCGGGGAACTCCGCCTTGATGACGTATTTCCCAGGCGCCAGGCCGGGCAGCGTGGCGAGGCCCTTCTCGGTGGTCTTCACCGGCGCCATCGACCATTTCGGGTCGGGCAGCGACGGCGTGACTGTCACCTCGGCGTTCTGGATCACGGCGCCGGTCTGATCGACCACCGTGAGGGTGAGGCGCGCGTCCCTGGCGGTCTGAGCGGTCGAGTGGGCGCGAGCGCCCTCCATCGGGGCCAGTGAGAGCAGGGCGATGAGTACGGGCATCATTCTTCGCGTCCTCACTGTTTGCGGACTTCGAACTTCTTCGGATCGATCTTCGGATTGACTTTGTAGCGATCGAAGGTCGTTTCCTCGATCGTGTCGGCACCCACCGCGCGGCGCAGCCGGAAGGGGAACTGCATGCCCTCGACGTCGCGGTAGTCGGCGAAGTAGAGCCGGTGTTCGACCGGCGTCGTCGGTCCGGGGCGCGCGCCGGGCGCCGGAGCCCCTGCCGCCGGAGTACCTGACGAGGGGGCCGCGGCTGCAGGACCTGCGGAGGATGGAGGACCGGCCGGTGGCGCACCAGGCGGCATCGCCCCCCGGCCAGGACCGGGCGCGCCGCCCGGCGCCGGCATGGCCCCCTGGCCCGGCATCGCGCCGCGGCCCGGCCCGGCGCCACGGCCGGGCGGCGGCGGTGGCGTCCAGCTCACCATGATCGGCAGGTGCGTGTCCTTGTTGATGAACACGCGGAAGGTGACGTTGTTCGGCCCCTTCGCGTCCAGGACGAGGGCCTTACCCTGGGGAGCCTCCGCTTCACCGACATAGGTAAACGTCATCGGATACGAGGGAAACGACGCCGCGAACATCCCGAGCGTCAGCCTGGCGAAGTCCTGCTTCAAGGTGCCCACCCGCGCCGCGCCGGGGTTCCTGGGCGGCGCCGGCGGCGTGCCAGGGGGGGGCGGCGGCGGAGCGGGCATCGGCGGCGGCGGCGGATCCTGCACCAGCTCGTCACCGTTGAAGCCGGACGCCGTGGCGCCGCTCTCCTGCGCCGGAATCTCGTCCTTGCGCAGGTACTTGTCGGGGAGCTCGACGAAGAGCTCGAACTCGATCGGCACCAGGTTGTCGCCGCGAACCTGACGGGTGCGGCCGGTCGCCGAGAAGGACTTCACCGCCGAGAGCTTCTTCTCGCCGCCCAACGCCTGCCGGGCCGCCGCCAGAACGGTCGCCGGGTCGGTGCCCTGGGCGCTGGTTGTAAGGGAAAGGGTGAAGGTCGCCGCGAGGCAGAGTCCTGCAGCACACTGTGAAAACACGCGCATTCTGAGTCTCCCCGCGCCGTGTGAGCGCACCTGTCCTTAGACGTGGCGAGGTTAAGTTCAGTTGGACGGAAATATGGCGCGCCGCGTTCAGTCTGGCGGGCCGGCCAGGACCGGTCGGATCTCGGCCGTCATTGCGCGCGAAGTACGACCACGAACCGCGACAGCAAGTGGTCCGCACCCACTGCTGCTTAATTGAGATCGATCTTCGCGGTGCCGCCAGGGTAAGGCATGTACGCGGTGGCGCCCGTGCCGATGACCTCGAGCGACAGCCGGTCCCCGTCCACGCGCACGACGACGAAGTGATGAGGATTCTCGGCGGCCGTCGCACCGGGCTTCATCAGATGTTCGACGCGGATGTTGGCGGCGGGCGTCGCCGCCACGTAGGCTCGGAGATCGGGCTCGCCGATATACCCGTAACGCGGCGCGCCGCCTCCGCCCGTCACGAGTGAATCCATCCGGTATGTCGCCCCGGCGTCGTCATAGCGTTCGACCCAGTGATCGAAAAGATGGTCGTGGCCGGTCACCAGCAGCCGGACGTGATGCTTGCGGAAGAGCGGCATGTAGAGCGTCCTGATCGCCGTGGTCTGCGCCTCGACGCGGTCGGGCGCCTTGCGGCCCGTACCCGGCACGGGGTCGGCCGATCCGCCGCCATGCGGTCCCGACGAGTACGGCGGATGATGAAAAAAGACGATGAGGTGGCGGTACCGCGCGCGGTCGAGACGCTCGAGTTGATCCGTCACCCACGCGAGCTGGACCTGGTCGGACGCGATGTTCGAATCCACCGCGACGACGAACGCCTGGCCATAGCCGAAGGCGTAGGTGGGATAGCCGTTCAACCGCCGCGGCGATCCCTCAGGCGGAATCAGCTTCGAGATCGCGGTGAGGGTGTTGTGCAGGCCGAGGGCGCGGGCAGGATCGCCGGCCGGCATGGTGGTGACGTCGTGGTTGCCGGCCGAGAGGAAATAGGGAATGTTCGCGCCGCGGGTCAGCCGCTCGATGATTGGCGTGAAACCCACGTTCCACATCGCCCCGCTCTGGCCGCTGAGCACGGCGTCGCCCGATTGCAGGACGAAGCGGAGGGGAAAGGGTGTCGAGCCGAGCTCTCTCGCTTTGGCGAGCACGCTGTCCATCACGCGCGTATGTTCCGGGTGCACGATGTCGGCATCCCCCTGTGGGCCGCCGCCGCTGCGGGTGTCGCCATACGCGACGAACGAGAAACGGGTGACGCTGGCGGAGTCGGCCTCCGGCGGCAGGGGCGTGGCCGGGGGATCGATCGGTTTGACGGCGACCCAGGCGGGCGCGGGCGCCGCTGCGGGTGCGGGTGCGGGCTGTTGTGCGACGGCCGCCACGCCCGCCGCAACGATGAGGGCGGCCTGGACCGCCCGCCTGGTTCCACGTGTGCTGCTGTGCATGACGCGGATGTTAGCCCGGTACGCGCGCTATTTCAGGACCGCTTTCTCGAGGATGACGTCATAGGCGTAGCCGCCGCCGATGTCGATTCCGGTCGCGAGCAGACCCGACATGGTCACGATGTCGCCGACCTTCACCTCGGCCACCGTGGTGACCACCAGATCGTTGGTGCGGTCGGCCGCGGATCCGGATCCGTCCTGCAGGTGGATCCAGTTGCGCTCCAGGATCCCGCGGTTGACCTTGACGACCTTGCCGCGCACGACGACCTGCTGCCCCGCGAGTGACTTGCGCTTGGCCCAGACATCCGCGATCGAGTGCCCGCCGGGTGCGGGCGCGACCCGTTCGATCGGCGCAGCCTCGGCGGCCGCGGCTGCTGCGGCGTTCGCGTGCGCAGGGGCGGGCGACGCTGCCGGCTGACCCTGCGGGGCGCTGAGCGGCTGGCCCTCGCGGGCGACCTGCGACACGAAGTAGATGAGCGGGAAGCTGCGGTTCAACGTCTGGCTGTTGAAGTTTGTCATCGGCATCTCGAGCGGAGCGGTCAGCCGCTCCCCCTGGCGTACTTTGAACACGGTTGCCGCGATCCAGACATCCCCCTTCGCGGTCTGCAGGCGTGCGTAGGTGTAGCCGCCGGAGTCCATCGTCTCGGCGACGGTGCCGGTCACCGTCGTGGCAGCGTTAGTTGTGGAACCGGCGTGCGCGGGTGTCAGCGCGGGCGCCGGGCCCCCGGCGGCCGGTGTGACCGCCACAGCCTTGTCCGGCCCCTTCCCGCATCCGGCCAGGCCGCCGAGCAGGAGGAGCGCGACGACGCAGAGCCCTTTGTGAGACATGAGCGAGTATATGCTCGCCTGATCGTGAAGGTCATTCTCATTCACGGCAATGGCGGCAGTACCGCGGGAGATATCTGGCTGCCGTGGCTGGAGCGCGAGCTGGCCGCGCTTGGCCTCGAC
>JBKJRJ010000266.1:0-9506 GCA_046594705.1 Vicinamibacterales bacterium | reverse complement strand
TGGCAAGTGGATGGACGGCTGGGAGACGCGGCGCCGCCGGACGCCGGGCCACGACTGGTGCATCATCCGGCTCGGGCTGCCGGGCATCATTCACTCCTTCGTCGTCGACACGGCGTTCTTCACCGGCAACTTTCCGTCGCACTGCTGGATTGACGGCTGTGGCCTGCCACGCGGCGCGGACCCTGAGGCGGCGGGCGTGGCGTGGTATCCGGTGCTCGAGCGGACAGAGCTCGCCGGCGACGCGAAGAATGCCTTCACCGTCCCCTCTTCACCGCCGGGAGAGCGGCGCGTCACGCACCTGCGCCTCAACATCTTCCCGGACGGCGGCGTCGCGCGGCTGCGCGTGCTGGGCGAGGTGCTGCCCGACTGGACGCGCATTCTCGGATCGCCCGCCGAGGTGGATCTGGCGTCGGCAACCAACGGCGGCTACCTCGCCGATGCGAGCGACCGCTTCTATGGCGAGCCGCGCAACATGCTGATGCCGTACGCGGCAGAGGACATGGGGGACGGTTGGGAGACCAAGCGCCGTCGCGGGCCCGGACACGACTGGGCGGTGGTACACGCGGGGATCCAGGGCACCATCTCGCGTCTCGAAATCGACACCGCGCACTTCAAGGGTAACTTCCCCGACAGCGCGAGCGTCGAGGCCGCGATGGTGGCGGAGCAGGACGGCGGCGTGTCGGCGGACGTGAGCACCCGGATCACCGCCACCTGGACGCCCCTGCTGCCGCAGAGCAAACTGCGGGCGGACCATCGTCACGCATTCGAGGCTGAGTTGGCGCCGAACGTCCGCGCGTCGCATCTCCGCCTCAATATCTATCCCGACGGCGGTGTCAGCCGTTTCCGTGTGTTCGGAACGCCCGACGCCGCTGCCCGCCGGCGTGCCGTGCTGCGCCAGCTGAACGCGATCGACGAGCCCGAACTGCGCGCCGCATTGGCCGACTTCTGCGCGGCCCCCGAATGGATCGAGCGAGTGGCGGCCTTGCGGCCGTTCGCCACCCCTGAGACCTTGCTCGCGGCGGCGGCTGCGGCGGCCGACTGCCTCGAACCGGACGGCTGGCGCGAGGCCTTCCGGCACCATCCGCGGATCGGAGAAGGTGCTGCGGAGCGGCGGCAATCGGATCTGGCGCGAACGCTGTCGGCCAGCGAGCAGGCGGCCGCGGGGCAGGCGTCGACAGCCGATCGCGACGCCCTGACGCACGCCAACCGCGACTACGAGGCGAAGTTCGGTCACGTGTTCATTGTCTGCGCCACCGGCAACACCGCCCCGGAGATGCTGGCGGCGTTGCGCGAGCGACTGAACAACGATCCCGAGACCGAGCTGCGCGTTGCCGCCGGCGAGCAGCGCCGGATTACGCGACTCAGACTGGAGCGACTGCTGGGATGACCATTTCGACTCATGTCTTGGACACCTCGATCGGCCGCCCCGCCGCCTCCGTGACCGTGCAGCTGCAGCGACAGAGCGGGGCGGGATGGATCGATGTCTCGCGGGCGGTCACCGACAAGGATGGCCGCGTCGCGGCGATGGTGCCCCCCGCGTCGGCGGGCGGCGCCGGTGGCTACCGCCTGGCCTTCGACGTCGGGGAGTACTTCCAGCGCCGCGGCACTGAGTCGTTTTACGCAAAAGTATCGATCGACTTCGTCGTGCGCGACGCCGCGGCGCATTACCATGTGCCGCTGCTGCTCAGCCCGTACGGATATTCAACCTACCGCGGCTGCTGATCGAATCATGGGCAATCAGGCGACCGAATGGCTCAATCTCTTGTTGCGCTGGGCGCATGTGTTCTCCGCCATTTTGTGGGTGGGGTCCACCTACTACTTCACCTGGCTCGACGGCCAGATGCGAAAGCTCGAGGCCCAGACCGGCGGCCAGGGCGGCGCGGTGTGGATGGTCCACAGCGGCGGCTTCTACTCCGTCGTCAAACAGAAGACCCTCGGCGTGCCCCCGGGCGACGTGCACTGGTTCCGCTACGAAGCGCTGGCGACCTTCGTCACCGGGTTCCTGCTGCTCAACCTGGTTTATTACCACGGCGGGCTGATGATCGACCCGATCGATCCGAGGGTAACGGCGCTGCAGGCCGGCATGATCGGCGTCGCTTCACTCGTCGCCGGATGGGTCGTGTATGACCTGCTCGTCCGCACTCCGCTCGCCCGGCTCGAGCCGGCGTTTGCGCTCATCGGTCTGATCCTGATCCTGGCGTCGGCCTGGGGCCTGTCGGCCGTGCTCAGCTCGCGCGCGACCTACATCCACATCGGCGCGATCTTCGGCACGATCATGGTGCTGAACGTGTGGATGCGCATCCTGCCGCCGCAGCGGCGGATGATCGCCGCCGCCGTCAAGGGCGAACGCTTCGACGAGGCGCTCGGCGCCGGCGCCAAGCAGCGCTCGAAGCACAATTCCTTCCTGGCGATCCCGGCCACCTTCATCATGATCAGCAACCACTTCCCGACGGCCACGTACGGGAACCACTACGCGATTGCGGTGCTCGGCGTGCTGATCCTCATCGGGTGGGCGGCCGCCGCGCTCCTCCGCCGCGCCTGAACCTGGCCCGGAGGCCTGCGCTACGCTGAATCAGGCCTCGAGATCGGCAGCGGCGACTCGGGATGCGGACCGACGATCTCAGCGAAAGGGCGCCGGCCGAGTGGTGCAGCCCTGCAGGACCGCCTGAGCGGTGTCGAAAGCGCCCTCCGGCTTCTGCCTTCTGCCGTCTGTGTGTATCCCACCGCCCTGCTCAGCCTCTCCGCCCTTTCATAATCTTCACGAACGACCCTGACCGCAATTCCTCGAGTGTCAGCCCGGTGAGCGCGCCGATCTCGTCTTCCTTGACCGCGCCGCAATTGAGCGCGCGCAGGAAGAAGTTGAGCAGCCCCTGGCCGGTCGCGGCGTCGTCGAAGACCTCGCCCACGAGGGTCGCCTGCGCGGCCTGGGCGATGAAGTTGCGGAGGCGCGCCGACGCGGCGTCGAGACTTTCAAGGAAGAACCCGTATACCGCGGCATAGCGCGTGACGAGCTGGGCAGGGTGCAGATCCCAGCCTTGATAGAACGCATTGGCGAGCGAGTGGCGGATGTCGTCGTGGTGCAGACGCCACGCGCGATGGATCGCCAGGCGGTTCTCATCGCGCTGCGGCGGGGTGAGCGGCCGGCCGGACGCGGCTCGATGAATCGCCACCGGCAGCACGTTCGTCGCGCCGTCCGACAGCCAGACGTCGGTGACCGCGAGCGCCACCTGCATCACGCCGCGCGCGAAATCGCACACCTGGTGGCGCATGTGCTGGTGGGCCGCGGTGATTCCGAGCGACGCCGTGTAGTCGTAGGTGCCGAAGTGGGCGGCGATAATGCGGCCGCGGCCATGCTTGATCAGCGATGGCAGCGCGATGGCGCCAGTCTCGTCGAAAATGGACTGCGGTGTTTCCACCATCAGCTCCATGCGCAGCGTCCCGGGCGCCAGGCGGTGAATGGTTTCGATCCGCGCGAAGGCGTCCACCAGAATCCCGACCTGCGCGCTCTCCGTGATCTTGGGGAGCGTGACGACGAAGTTCGGCGGCGGCTGCCCGCCAGTCTCCTTCAGCAGGCGGTCGAGGAACAGCTGGGTGGTCCGCAGCGCGCGTTCGCGCAGTTCGGCGCCAAGATTCTTGATGCGGATCCCGATAAACGGCGGGAGGGTGCCGTTCCTCGCGCCGGCGGCAACTTCGACGGCTGCCGACTCGGCGTGAGCGTCTTCCTCCGCATCGGGTCGGTTGCCGTAGCCATCCTCGAAGTCGAGCCGGAAGTCCTCAACCGGTTCCCGGCGCAGCTTCTCCGTCACGCGCGAATGGACCCGTTCGGCCGCCGCCGGCGCGATCCCCAGCACCGCCGCCAGCGTCGCGGCGTCGGGCGCGTATTCCTCCAGCACCCGCAGCGCCGTGACGCCGAGTCGCGCCGCAGTGTCCGCCTTGAAGAGATGCGCGCCGCCGTAAACCGTGTGAATCGGCTGTCGAATGGAAGCCATCGGCCGAGGGTACATCAAAGGACGGCAACGCCGACACGCGCTAGAATCACCGGTATGGTCGGCCCCCAGATCGGACGCTCCGTCACGCGGAAGGAAGGGCGCGCCAAGGTTACCGGTCAGGCGCTCTATGTGGACGATGTGGCGCCGGAGGGTCTGCTGCATGGCGTCACCGTCCGGAGCCCGGTGGCGCGCGGCCGCATCACCGGCATCACTTTCGATCCCCTCATCCCATGGGAGGAATTCGTCGTCGTCACCGCCGCCGACATCCCCGGCAGCAACCGCGTCAAGTTGATCGTCGACGATCAGCCGTATCTCGCGTCCAGCGTCGTCAATCATGCCGAAGAACCGGTGGTGCTGATCGCCCACGCCAATCGCGCCAGGGCAGACGAGGCGAGACGGCGGGTGACGATCGAGGTCGAGCCGCTGCGCCCCGTGCTGACGATCGACGACGCGCTGTCCGGCCGCCACATCATCTGGGGCATCGACAACGTCTTCAAGCGTTACGCCGTTGCGAAAGGGGATGTCGATCTGGCAATGGCGGAGGCGGCGATTGTCGTGGAGGGGGACTACGAGACCGGCGCGCAGGAACAGTTGTACATCGAACCCAACGGCATGCTCGCGGTGGCTGATCCGCAGAACGGCGTGACCGTCTGGGGCTCGATGCAATGCCCGTACTACATTCACCACGCGCTGGCGCGCCTGTTCAACCTGCCCGCAGACCGCATCCGGGTGGTGCAGATGGAAACCGGCGGAGGCTTTGGCGGGAAGGAAGAGTTTCCCTCGGTCATCGCCGGGCACGCCGCCCTGCTGGCATGGAAAGCCGGCCGCCCGGTCAAGATGATCTACGGCCGGACCGAGGACATGCTGTGCACCACGAAGCGTCATCCGTCGCGTACGAAACATCGCACGGCCGTCACTGCTGACGGGCGACTGCTCGGCATGGACATCGACTTCACCATCGACGGCGGTGCCTACTGCACGCTCTCCCCCGTCGTGCTGTCACGCGGGACGATTCATGCCGCGGGCCCGTATGCCTGTCCGAGTGTCAGGGTGACCGGAC
The DNA here is from genome assembly GCA_046594705.1 of Vicinamibacterales bacterium. GTDB lineage: Bacteria > Acidobacteriota > Vicinamibacteria > Vicinamibacterales > 2-12-FULL-66-21 > JAICSD01. The sequence goes on along the minus strand of JBKJRJ010000266.1, from coordinate 4,457 downwards.
GCGCGGTCGCGACCAACGTGCCGCCGCACGGCGCCTTCCGTGGTTTTGGCGCGCCGCAGAGCCTGTTCGCGCTCGAGCGCCACATGGACAAGGTCGCGGCGGCCGTCGGCCTGACGCCCGAGGCCTTCCGGCGGCGCAATTTCATCAAGGTGGGCGACACGCTGGCGGTGGGGCAGACCATCTCGGAGCCCGTTGACATGCCCGCCCTGCTCGACCGCGCCCTGTCGCTGTCCGGCTATCACGAGAAACGCGCCCGCTTCGCGGCGGAGAATCCCGAGCGCGCCGTGAAGAAGGGCATCGGGTTCGCGACTTTCATGCACGGCGCCGGCTTCACTGGATCGGGCGAGCTGCACCTGCAGTCGGTGGTCGCGGTCGACGGCACCGCGGACGGCACCGTGCGCGTGCTGTCGGCCAGCACCGAGATCGGGCAGGGCACCAACACCATCTTTTCGCAAATCGCCGCCGAGGCGCTCGGCATCGATTGCGCCGACGTCGACGTCGTCCAGCCCGATACGTCCGTGGTTCCAGACAGCGGTCCCACCGTGGCGTCGCGGACGTGCATGGTGGTCGGCAAGCTGGTCGAGACTGCTGCCCTCAACGTCAAGCACGCGCTGATCGACGCCGGGTATCTGCCCGCGCTGTACTCGCGCGCCGAGTTCCAGGTGGCATGCCGACGCTACGTGCAGGCTTTCGGCGCGCTACGGGGCACCGCCCAGTACCAACCCCCGCCGGGACTGACGTGGGACGACGAAAAATACGTGGGCGACGCCTACGGCACGTATGGCTGGGCGGTCTATGTCGCCGAGGTGTCGGTAGACACCACCACGTGGCAGACGCGCGTGGACGACTTCGTCGCCGTGCAGGAGGTCGGACGGGTGATCAACCCGACGCTGGCCGCCGGCCAGATCGAAGGGGGCGTGGCACAGGGGATCGGCTGGGCGTTGTACGAGGACGTGGTCTGGCGCGAAGGGCGGATGGCCAACCCGCAGATGACCAACTACAGCATGCCCACGTCGCTGGACCTGCCGCCGATCCGCGTCTACTTCGAGGAGTTGCCCTATCCGCACGGTCCCGGAGGAGCCAAGGGTATCGGCGAGCTGCCAATGGACGGTCCCGCCCCGGCAATCTTCAACGCCGTTGCGCACGCGACCGGGCTGGACGTGACGCGCCTGCCGCTGACGCCGGAACGATTGATGGCGCTGATGGAGCCCGCCGTTGTCTGACGGCGGGGTCCGGCAGGTGCGTTGCACCGTGAATGGTCTCGCCACCGTGCTCGAGGGGCATCCCTTGACGCGCCTGCTGGACGCCATTCGCCACGCGGGCCTTACCGGCACGAAGGAAGGGTGCGGCGAAGGAGAGTGCGGCGCCTGCGGCGTGCTGCTCGACGGGGTGCTGGTCAACAGCTGCCTGACGCCGCTCGCGGATGCCGAGGGGGCCAGCCTCACCACCATCGAGGGGGTCGCAACCGACAGCACGCTTCATGCGATCCAGGACTCCTTCCTCGAGTTCGGCGGGGCGCAGTGCGGCATCTGCACGCCCGGGATGGTGCTCGCGGCCTACGAGCTTCTTTCGAGACATCCCAATCCTTCCGAAGACGACGTCAGGGTGGCGCTGGCCGGCAACCTGTGCCGCTGCACCGGCTACGTGCGTATCTTCGCGTCTGTCCTCCATGCGTCGGGCAGAGGGATGGCGGACCTGGCCGGCAGAGGTCACGCGGATCTCCCAGGTCCGACGGATCCGCGATGACCCCGGTGCTCGACGGCTACGAACTCGTCACGCCGGCGTCGCTGGCGGCTGCGCTCGACGATCTCTCCCAGCATTCCGGCGCACGACCGTTTGCCGGCGGCACTGATCTGATGGTCCTGCTCGAAGCGGGTCACCTTCCCCTCGGTCGTTACGTCAGCCTGCGACACTGTCGCGAGCTGCGCGGCCTCGAGGAATCCGGAGGGGGTGCCGCGATCGGCGCGCTCTGCACCTACACGGAGATCCGTCAGTCGCCGCTCCTGGCGCGCAGGTATCCGATGTTGCGCGTCGCCGCGGGTGAAACCGGCGGCCTCGCGACGCAGAACCGGGGCACGATCGGCGGCAACATCGCCAACGCGTCTCCCGCGGCCGACACGCCGCCCGTGCTGCTGGTCTACGACGCCGAGCTCGAGATTGCCGCCGCCTCGGGCACGCGTCGCGTTTCTTACGCCGCCTTTCACCTCGGCTACAAGAAGATGGATCTCGGCCCGGGAGAGATCATCGCCCGGGTGCATCTCCCGGTTCGACACGGCCTCTGGCGCGACTACTACCGCAAGGTCGGCACGCGCCGCGCGCAGGCGATCGCCAAGGTCTGCTTCGCTGGAGCGATCCTGATGGATGGTGACCGCGTGAAGGACGTCCGCATCGCACTCGGGAGCGTGGCGCCCACCGTCGTCCGCGCCACGCTCACCGCGGAGTTGTTACGCGGGAAGCCGCTCGACTCCGCGTCGGTAGCGGTGGCGGCCAAAGCCCTGGCCTCGGAGATCGCACCAATCGACGACATCCGATCGACGGCCCGCTACCGCGCCCGCGTGGCCGGCAACCTGCTGCGGGAATTCCTTTCCTAAAGCCAAAGCCCTGGGCCGATGTTGAGCCGGCGTCTTGGTATTCTGAGCGATGATGGGGGGCATGGCGGAACCCATCGATCCGCGCGTCGACATCGGCCATGTCCATCTCAAAGTGGCGAACCTCGACCGCGCGCTGGCGTTCTACAACGGCGTCCTTGGTTTCAACGTCACGGCGCGCATGGGACCGTCGGCCGCCTTTCTCAGTGCCGGCGGTTATCACCATCACATCGGTCTGAACACATGGGAGAGCCGCAATGGCTCGCCGCCCCCCTCCGGCACGACCGGCCTTTACCACGCCGCCATCCGCTATCCAGGGCGCGCGGCGCTCGGCGACGCGTTACGCCGTCTGGTGGACGCCGGCCATCCGCTCGACGGTGCCTCCGACCACGGCGTGAGCGAAGCACTCTATTTGCGCGATCCCGATGGCAACGGCCTCGAGCTGTACTGGGATCGGCCGACGGCGGAGTGGCCGCGCGGCAGCGACGGGTCGATCCAGATGACGACCGATCGGCTGGATGTGGACGCGCTGCTCGAGGAAGCCCGGCGCCCGAAGCCGGCGGCACCGCCGCTCGGCGCATCCGCTGACCCTCGGCCGTTGTCGGCCGAGACACGCGCGCGGCTCGCGGAGCTCCGCATGCGCCTGCTCGATCTCCACAAGGCGTTGCTCGAAGACGCCAGGGTCGCCTACGAGATGGACCGCGGCCGCATCCCCTCGACCGGCGCGCTGCTGCAGCTGGTGATCGGCGATCCGTGGTTCGCCTGGCTTCAGCAACTGTCAGGTTTGATCGTGCGCATCGACGAAATGACCGCACCCGACGTCGGGGCGACCGACGGCGACGCACGCGCCCTGTTCGAGCAGGTAGACCGGCTGCTGATTCCTTCCGAGACCGGCGCTGACTTCGCCCGGCGCTATTTCGAGGCGCTGCAGCGGCAGCCCGCCGTCGTCCTCGCGCACGGGGATGTGAAACGGGTGTTGAAGGTGACCCCCGGCCACGGCTGAGTCGGTCGGGATGGCACGGCTAGTGCTATGACCCTCGCCCGGAGGACTCATGCGCTGGAGCACTGGAGATCGCGGCAACATCAACGACATGCGGGGCCGTTCGGGCGGCGGGGGCGGCATGATTCCACTGGGCATCGGCGGAGTCATCATCGTCGGGCTGCTCAGTATGTTTACCGGCGTGGACTTTTTTTCCCTTCTCGGCGGCGGCTCCGGACCGTCTAGCGGCACTGCCGTCGGCACCTCCGGGGGCACCGCTCCCGTGAACGCGTCTCCCGCCGAAGAGAAGCAGGTCGACATGGTGGATGCGGTGGCCCGCGACGTTCAGCAGACCTGGACGGAAACGCTCGGCGGCCGCTACCAGCCCACCAAGGTCACGCTGTTTCGCGACTCGATCCAGTCGGCCTGCGGCTACGCCGGCGCCGTCAGCGGCCCGTTCTACTGTCCCGGGGACCGCAACGTCTACATGGATCTCAGCTTCTTCGACGAGCTGGGGCGCCGCTTCGGCGCCAGCGGCGACTTCGCCCAGGCTTATGTCATCGCCCACGAGTTCGGCCACCACGTGCAGAACCTCACCGGCACCGAGGCGCAGGTGCGCCAGCAGCAACGCGCGGATCCCCGCACTGTGAACGCCTTGTCGGTGCGGCTGGAACTCCAGGCGGATTGCTACGCGGGCGTGTGGGGCCACAAGGCCGCGCAGCCGGGCCGCGCCGCGCGCGGCGGCGTCGAACTGGATCCGGGCGACCTGGACGAGGCGCTGCGCGCCGCGGCCGCCATCGGGGACGATCGTCTCCAGAAGCTGGGCTCGGGCCGCGTCATGCCGGAGAAGTTCACGCACGGATCGTCGGAACAGCGCGTGACCTGGTTCA
>JBKJRJ010000109.1:0-12193 GCA_046594705.1 Vicinamibacterales bacterium | reverse complement strand
CGTGTTCTACCCGGATCAGCGGATGTCACGCATGGACGCGCTCAAGTCGTACACGATCAACGGCGCCTACGCCGCGTTCGAGGAAGGCAACCGCGGCTCGCTCGCGCCCGGCAAATATGCCGACATCACGGTGCTGTCGAAAGACATCCTGAAGGTGCCCGAGGACGAAATCCCCACCGCGACGGTGACCTATACGATCGTCGGTGGCAAGGTGTTGTACAGGAAGTAGCACGGCCACGGCGTCGGCACACAGTCCACACCGGTGCAGTGGACGAGGTGACCGCGTGCGGCGTCTAGTCCCCTGGAAGCGTGATGCCTGGCGTAAGTCCCGGAGCGCGGCGCCCGGATCGCAAGGCGCGAAGAGCGAGCTTATTGGGCATAAGTGAGAGATGAGCCACGCCGCGAGGCGGGATGCCCCGCCTGGGAATTATGCCAGGCATCACGCTTCCAGGGGACTAGCGGGTGCCGACCGGACGCCCGCGCGGCGGCGCCGCCTGTTGCGGCGGCACCTTCTTTCGGTACTGATCGAAGAAGCGGTTGCACGCCTTGTGGAAGCGGTCAGAGAGTTGCTGGCCCGCGTCACCGGGCACCGGCACGAGCCGCGAAAATGCCGACTGCGCCTCGCGCACTTCATCGGCCATGCCCCGCCATTTGCTCTCGTCCCCCGCGCGGCCGCCGATGGTGTTCGACGCCAGGGCCTCGCGGAGCCGGGCGGCCAGATCCTGCGACGACTCCGGCATGGTCTCGTTCTCCGAGACAAAGCTCTCGAGCCGGGCGACCAGCTTCTCCATGCGCCGGCGGCTCGCGTCGACGTCGAGCTCGCTGCTTTTGAACGCTTCGGGGTAGGTGGTCAGCACGCGCTCCATGGCGCTCATGAAGCGTGCGCTCAACGGGTCGGCCCCCTGCCGCACCGCGGTCGTCGACTGGTTCCACCGCGTGCGCAGCGAGCGCACCTGCTCGAGCAGATCCGGCGGTGCCACGGCCTCGGCTCCCTCGGCCGGGAGAAACGCCTCGAGCTCGACCGCCAGGGCCTCGCGATCCGCCTGGCGCGACTCGACTTCGATCTCGTCGCGGCGCTTGTAACGGTCGAAGAACCGATCCGCCGCAGTTCTGAATCGCTGCCAGAGGGCCTCGGATTTCGTCCGCCGCACCGGCCCGATCGTTTTCCACTCCGCCTGCAGCCGGCGCAGCTCCGAGGCGGCCTTCTCCCACTCGCGCGACTCGGCGAGCTCCTCCGCGCGGGCGCACAGCGCTTCCTTGCGCGCCTGGTTGGTGGACCACACTTCCTTGCGCTGCGCGAGATCCTCGTTGCGCCGTGTGAAGAACCGGTCGCACGCATCGCGGAACCGCTTCCAGACGACGCGGGTGTCGGGGCGGGGGACGGGACCGGATTCCTGCCACTCGGCCTGGAGCTTCTTCATCTCCTCGGCGGTCTTAATCCAGTCGGTGGACTCGGCGAGCGCCTCGGCGCGCTCGCACAGCGCGAGCTTCAGCTTGAGGTTGGCGTCGCGCTCCACTGCGCGCGAGGCGAAGAACTCGCGCGCCTTGGCCTGGATCGGATCGGCGGCCTGGCGATAGCGGTGCCAGAGGGTCTGCGCCTGGGCACGCGGCGCTTCCGCGGCTTGCTTCCAGCGTTCCTGGATGTCGTGCAGCTCGCGCGCGGCCTTCTCCATGTCGTCGGGTTTGTCGAGGTCGTACTTCTTGGCGAGCGCTTCGGACTGGGCGATGAGCTCTTCCTGGACGGCGGCGTTGGCGAACCGCTTCCACTCGTCCATTTCGCGTAGCTCGTGCAGCTTCGGCGCGAGGGCGGCAAGGGCCGCCTTGAGGCGCTCGACCAGGTACTCGCGCTCGTGGTGCGGCAGCGTCAGCGGGATCTCGATCGCGGTGCGCAGATCCTTCGCGGCCTTGTCGGCTTCCTTCAGGGTGAGGTCCTCGGCCTCCGCCCGCTTGTGCGCCCGTTCGATCAGCTGGTCGATGCGCTGCACCTGCTGGCGCACCGCCTTCTCCGCGGCGGCCTTCTTCGCCTCCGCGCGCTCGCGGATCGTCGTGTCGGCGGCGGCATAGCGCTGCACCACCGCTTCGTCGAGCCCTTCAGTTTTGTCCTGGAGGGTGCGCCACTCGCGCGAAATCGAGTCCCAGGCATAGGCGGGGCTGTCTTCCTGCGCGGCGAGCTGTTCGGCTTCGCGCGACAGCTCCTCGAGGCGCACGTTCATGCGCGCACTCTCCTGGCGGTTGTCGTGCCGCGTCCTGGCGCGGGCGCACGCCTCATCGAAGCGCCGGACGAACGCGTCGTGCAGCGGCCGTTCGGGATCCTCGGGCAGCCCCTCCCATTCGGCCCGCGCCTGGTCCACGCGATCGATGGCGTCCTCGCCCTGGACGGCTTCGACGCGCTCGCAGAGCGTCTCGCGGGTGGCGCGGCCGGCCGCGATCCGGGCCTGGCGCTGTTCCTGTTCGGTCCGCGCGGTCGCCTCCCGCTGGAGGACGGCGCGCGCGGCCTGCACGGCCCCCTCGAAACGGGCGCGTTCGTCGGTCGTGATGTCGTGCGTGGCGTTCGCGGTGAGCTCGCGCCAGGCCGTCTCTGCTTCGTCGACCTGATGCTCCGCGTCCGCCATGGTGGTCGAGGCGGCGAGCGCTTCGACCCGGGCGACCATGCCCGCCACGCGCTGCTGGTGCTGTTCGAGCGCGACCCGCTTCGCCGCGTCAGCCTCGTCCATCGCCTGGACCATGGCGCGCGCGCGCTTGGCGACCGCTTTGTTCTTCGCGCGATCGGACAGCGCCTCGAGCGCGGCGCGATCGGCCCCGCCGCCCGCGGCGGCGCGTTCGAGGGCGCCGACGCCGGCGTCCTTGTGTTCCGTCCTGGCCGCCACGTTCATCAGCTCCGCGGGGTCGGTGAGGCGCTCCGCCGCCAGCGCGGCGGTCCGTGGGTCGGCGGCGTTGCGCGCGACCGAGCTGAGCGACTTCACGTCGGTCAGCCGCGCCACGGCATCGGCGCGAACGCTGTCAAGGGGCGAGGCCTTCGCGACGGCGGCGATCTGCTTCTGATCCGTCAGCGCACCGAGCGCCAGGCTGGCGGCGTCGGCGGAGGCTCCCGAGGCCGCGATATCGGCGAGGCGCGCGAGGACCTCCTCGCGAATGCCGGCATCGGCGTCATGCACCGCGATCGCGGCCAGCACACTCACCTCGTCGAGGCGCGCGGCCGCGGCGCGTCGCACCCGGGCGTCGGTGTCCTCCCGGGCCAGCGCCACGAGGATGGCCGCGTCCTCCTCGCCCAGCGCACCGGCGGGGAGCTCGTGGATGGCGGCGACACGCACCTCAGGATCGGGGGACTTGTGTTTGGGTTGGATCTTGAAACGATCGAGGAACGCCATCGGGAGCCTTACTCAATCGGGTCATCGGATCTCCCAATGCCCCGATTGCAAACAAGTTACTGCGGTTCGTGACCTCGTCGAGACAGCGGAGGACGCTCGAGATGATCAGGATCAGCATTGACGAAGAGGTTTAATTGTAACGCACCATGCGTGGCATCATTGACGCGTGGACCTCTCGCCCTTAACATCACTGATCCATTCGCTTGAATCCTCACGCACGAACTTTTGGGCGCTCGCGCCGCGAGAGAACAGCGCGGTTCCCTCCCGGCCACAGCCCGACGGCGGTCAAACCTGATGATCATCCTTGTCGCTTTGCTCGGGTTTCTGCTGCAAACGCCCGCCCCGGCGCCCGCGCCGCAGCCCGCCCCCGGTAACCCGCTCGTCGTGATCGAGACCTCCGAGGGGCCGATCGTGGCCGAGCTATTCAAAGATCGCGCCCCCGTGTCGGTGGAAAATTTTCTGCAGTACGTCCGCGAGGGGCATTACCCCGGGACCATCTGGCACCGCGTCGTCCCCGGCTATGTCATTCAGGGGGGCGGCTATACCGCGGAGCTCGTCGAGCGGGCGACCCATCCGCCGATCCAGAACGAGGCCACCAACGGCCTGAGCAACCGCCGCGCCACACTGGCGATGGCGCGCACGCGTCAGGCGCGCAGCGCGACGGCGCAGTTCTACATCAACCTGGCCAATAACCCGTCGCTCGATCATCGTGGATTTGCGCCCGACGACTTCGGCTATGCGGTCTTCGGGCGCGTGCTCGAGGGGATGGCTGTCGTCGACCGGATTGCCGCCGTGCGCACCACGTCGCGCGACGGCATGGAGACGGTCCCGGTGACGCCGGTGCTCATCACGCGCATCACGGAGAAGAGGTAGAGTGGCGACCCCCAGGTCCACCGATTCATGAGCCGTCCGCTTCTCATCATCTTCCTGACGATCCTCGTCAACCTGATCGGCTTTGGCATCATCGTCCCGCTGCTGCCGTTCTACGCGGCAACGTTCGGCGCGTCGCCGCTGACGATCGGGCTGCTGTTCGCGTCGTTTTCACTGGCGCAGCTGTTCGCGTCGCCGGTGCTCGGCGCGTGGTCGGACAAGTGGGGCCGTCGTCCCGTCCTCATCTTCAGCCTGGTCGGCACCGTCGTCAGCTTCGTGATGCTGGCCATGGCGAACAGCCTGGCGATGCTGTTCGCCGCGCGGATCGTGGACGGGTTGTCGGGCGGCAGCATCACGACCGCGCGCGCCTACATTGGCGACATCACCACCGAGGAGAACCGCGCGAAATCGTTCGGCATGCTCGGCGCGGCGTTCGGGCTGGGCTTCATCATCGGTCCGGCGCTCAGCGGGCTGTTCGCGCACATCAGCTACACCGCACCGATCTGGGCCGCGGCGGTGATCACCGTGTTCGCGACACTGCTCGCCTGGTGGTGGCTTCCGGAGACCGTCCACCGCGTCAATGCCGTGTCGGGATCGCCGTGGCGGGCGCTTCGTGCGTTGAGCGGCCGCGCCGACCTCCGGCTGCTGTTCTCGATCGATTTCCTCTACTGGGGCTCGTTCGCGGTCTACCAGACGACGTTCGCGCTGTTCGGCGCGCGGCGGTTCGGGTTCGACGCCGCGCATACCGGCTACTTGCTGGCGGCGTTCGGGTTTCTCGGTGTCGTCGTGCAGCTCGGGCTGGTCGGGCCGGTGGTGACGCGTCTCGGCGAGCGGCGGACGCTGACGGTCGGGCTGCTCTTCGCGGCGATCGGCTGGGGCGGCAGCGCGATGACGCATTCGCTGCCGCTGTTCATCGCGATGCTGGTGCCGGGCGCGATCGGCATCGGCCTGTGCAACCCCTCCCTGGGGTCACTGATCAGCGGCTCGGCGGGGAAACACGAACAGGGACGGGTGCAAGGGGCCGCGGGCGCGCTCGAGAGTCTCGGCCGTACCATCGGTCCGGTGTGGGGCAACGGCGTGCTGCAGTGGGCGGGCGAGGGCGTCGCCTACGGCTCCGCGGCGCTGGTGCTGCTCGGCACGGCGGCGTTGACCTCCCGCTACACCCCCCGGGCACCCGCGCCAATCCTCGACGGCGACGGTCCGGAATAGCGGGGAACTAGAGCCTCGACCGGCGGCGCATCAGCCGTTGAGCAGCGCGAGCTCGCGCTCCAGGCGCGTGACCAGCCCGTCGAGCTGCTCCACCACGGCGAGCACTGTGTCGGGCTGGCTCAAATCAACGCCGGCCTTGCGCAGCAGCTCCATCGGGTAATCGCTGCCGCCCGAGCGAAGCAGCGCGAGGAAGCGCGTCCGCGCCTCCTCCGACTCCTGCCCCCCGCCCATGATCTGCCGCGCGATCTTCGCCGCCGAGGCGAAGCAGGTCGCGTACTGGTAGACGTAGTAGGGGGAATTGAAGAAGTGCGGAATGCGCGCCCACGTAATCCCCGTGAAGGCGTTCATGTCAATCGCGTCGCCGTAGTAGTCCTTCAGCAGCTGCGTGTAGGTCTCGGTCAGGATCTCCGCGGTGATCGGCTGATCCTGTTCCGCCAGCCGGTGCGCCCGCAGTTCGTAGTCGGCGAACATCACCTGCGTGAAAAACGTCCCGGCGATGTTGTCGATCGCATGCTGGAGCAGGACGATGCGCTCGGTGGGATCGGTGGAGCGCGCCAGCATGAACTCGAGCAGCAGCGCCTCGCTCAGCGTCGAGGGCACTTCCGCGACGAAGATGGTGTAGTCGGAATAGATGAACGGCTGCGTTTCGTGCGACAGGATGGTGTGCATCGAGTGCCCCATCTCGTGCGCGGTCGTGAACACGTCGTCGAGCGTGTCGTTGTAGTTGAGCAGCATGTAGGGATGGATGCCGTAGACCGGCGCGGAGTAGGCGCCTGAGCGCTTCCCTTCGTTCTCGTAGACGTCGATCCAGCGGCTCGCGAAGCCCTTCCGCATCAGGGCCTGGTAGTCAGCCCCGAGCGGCGCGACCGCGTCCACGATCCACTCGAGCACTTCGTCGTATTGGTACTGCTTGTCGAAGCTCACGAGCGGGATCGCGAAGTCGTAGACGTGATACGACGGCACCTTGAGCATCCGGCGGCGGAGCTGGTGGTAGCGGCGGAGCGGCGCCACCCCGGCGCGGGTGGTCTCAATCAGGTTCTCGACCACCGAGGTTGGAATGTTGTCGCCGTGCAGCGCCGCGTCGAGCGTGGTCTTGTAGCCGCGCGCCCTCGCCTGGAACCAGTCGCGCTGGCAGACGGCGTTGTAGAGCGTGGCGTAGGTGTTGAGCGACGCCTGGTAGGTTTCGTGGAGGGCCGTGAACGCCTTTTCGCGGTCCGCCTGCTCGGGGCGCGTCGCCAGGATGGCGCGGTACTGGCCGTACGACACGGTCACTTCCTCGCCGCTCGACAGCGTCACTTTGGGGAACCGGGCGTCGGCGGTCGAGAGCGCCCAGTAGGCGTCGTTCGGCGCGGACGCCAGCCGGCTGGCCAGCGACATCAGCCGCTCGCCCGACTGGTCAAGGACGTGCTCCTGCTGGCGGTAGAGGCTTTCGATGGCGAACCGGTAGACGTGGAGCTCGTCGCACTCGTCCATCCAGCGGCGGACGGTTTCGATGGGAACCTGGAGCAGTTCCGGGCTGAACCACGACTCCGCCTGCTTCCAGCGCGCGAAGAGGATCTGCACCTGCTGCCGCTTCGCGTTGATCGTGTTGTCGCGCTGATCCTCGTCGTACTGCAGGGAAGGGTAATACCAGACCCGGTAGGCCAGCTGGCCGAGGTCTTCGGAGAGCCGGAACGCCTTGAGCAGGTGTTGCGGGCTTTCGCCGAGCGTCCCCTTCAGCGCGGCATAGCGGTCGACCCCCGCTTCGAGTTTCACGTAGGCGGCCTGCCAGGCGTCCCAGCTCGCGAAAATGTCCCGGACGCTCCACTTGAAACGGTCGTCAAGCTCTGCGCGGTTCCGGGTCCGGGCCGGGGTCATCGTCTCGGGCGGCATCCCTCAACTATACCGTGCGGGATATCATCGCGACCCGGAGGCCTTGATGTCAGGACAGCGGCTGAGCTTCAACGAATGGTGCGAGAAATTCTCGACGGCCAGCACGGCGTGGGCGGGGAGCACGGCGGCCCAGCTCTTCGCCGTGTCGCTGCCGTTCCTCTGGCTGCTCGGCGGAGCCTTCGTCAGCCTGGAGGATTCGTGGCATCTGGTGTTCGAGCCGCTTACCGCCTTCATCCCGTTGATCATGGTGTTCCTGATCCAGCGCTCTCAGAACAAGGAGTCGCTGGCCGTTCAGCTCAAGTTGAACGAGGTCGTGGCGGCGATCCAGGGCGCCAGCAACCGGCTGATCGACGTCGAGAACCTGTCGGAACAGGATCTCGAGGTGCTGCGGTCGCACTACAAGGGGCTGGCGGACCTGGCCAAGCAGGAAATGCAGATCGGGGAGTCGCACTCGGTCGAAGAGGCGCAGCATCGCCACGTGTTCAAGCAGAAGGGCAAACGATCGGACTAGCGCAGGCTGCCGAGGATTCGTCCCGCGGCCGCGGCGAAGTCCTGGTGCCACTCGTGCGCGCCGTCGAACGTGAGCGTCTCGACACCCGCACCTCGCTCCAGCAGCCGCGCTTCGTCGTCGCGCATCTTCCCTTCCGCGTACCACGCGTCGTGGGTGCCGCGGGCGAGCAGCACACGGGGACACGCGGGCGCTCCGCTGGCCATTAGCTCCGGCGGCACGTCGCCCCCCAGCGCGAAGACGGCGTCGGCCGGCCTCGCGCCGAGCATCGCGGCGCGGTACGCCATCGCGACGCCTTGCGAGAACCCGCAGAACACCAGGCGGCCGATCGCGCGGCCGCGCGCCGCTGCCGCGATCGCCGCATCGACATAGGCGAGGTTGTCGGCGATCAGCGACGCGCGGTCCTGCCGCGTCATCCAACTGGCGACAGTGGTCTCGCTGCGTCCCCGGTAGAAGCGGTGGAGCGCCTGGATCGACACCCGCGTCCATCCGGCGCCGGGGATCTCCTCCAGCATCGCCATCATCTCGTCGGCGCTCTGGGCGTAGCCGTGGCACCCGGCGAGCAGCCTGAGCGGCGCCGCGGAAGGACCCTCGTCGATCAGGACACGCCCGTGCGTGGTCACCGGGATGTTGAGTTCGCGCATGTCTGGATGAACCCGGTCACGGTGTCACAAATGTCCGCCAGCACGGCGCCGGGCCGCTTGCCGGCCACCGCGATGCGGACCTTGAACGAATGGTCGCCGTCCACGACCTCGAAGAGCCTGGCGCGATCGTTCAGGTGCGGCAGCAGATCAAGGATTTCAGCGGCGGTGCCGAACTCGTCGCGCGTGCCCTGGACGAACAGCATCGGCTCCGTCACCGCGGGCAGATGACGATCGCGGCGCTGCCCGGGTTTGCCCGGCGGATGGAGGGGATAGCCCAGGAAGACGAGACCGCTGACGCCGGCGATGTGCTGGGCGGCGACCTGCGACGCGATGCGTCCGCCCATCGACTTGCCGCCAATGAAGAGCGGCAGGCCGGCGAGCGCCGGTGCCACCCGCGCCGCCTCGATCGCCTCCCGCCATCGGGCTTCGAGCACGGGCGCCTGGTCTGGAATCTTGCGTCCGGCCGCCATGTAGGCAAAGTCGAACGTCGCCACCGAGATGCCGCGTTCGGCCAAGGCCTGCGAGGCCAGCACCATGAAACGGCTGCCCTGGCCGCCGCCCGCCCCGGGCGCCAGCAGCAGGCCGGCGGCCGCGTGATCGCTGGGGTAGACTGACAACATTTCCGAGGAGACGAATGATGACACGTAGCCGAGCCGTCGCGCTAGTTGCCTTGCCGCTCGCGATCCTGATGACCGGCGCCGCCGCGCGCCTGCGCGCGCAGGACGTCACGCCGCAGCTGATGGCCAGCCGCTCCGGCATCGATCTCGCCTCGCTGGACCGCGCCGCCAATCCCTGCGACGACTTTTACAAGTTCGCCTGCGGCGGCTGGATGGCCAAGCATCCCGCCCCCCCGGACCAGCCGCGCTACGGACGGTTCGAGGAGCTGCAGGAGCGCAACAACGCCATCCTCCGGGACATCGTCGACCAGGCGGCGAAGCCCGGGGCCGCGCCGGAGCTGCGCCAGGTCGGTGACTACTATTCGAGCTGCATGGCGGCGCCGGCCATTGACGCCAAGGGCACGACGCCGCTCGCGCCCGACCTCGCCCGCGTCGCCGCCATCAAGGACAAGGTCGAGATCCCGGGGGTCGTCGGCCACATGCACACCGTCGGCATGTCGGGCTTTTTCGGATTCGGCGCGGCGCCGGACTTCAAGGACGCCACGCAGGTCATGCTGATTTTCGCGCAGGGCGGACTCGGGCTCCCCGACCGCGACTACTACCTGAAGGACGACGCCAGTTCGGCGAAGCTCCGCACCGCGTACGAGCAGCACGTGATGCGGATGCTGCAGCTTGGCGGTGACACCCCGGCGGCCGCCGCGGCGGGCGCGAAGCAGGTCATGCAGATCGAGACCACGCTTGCGAAGCATGCGCTCGACCGCGTGGCGCAGCGCAACCCCACGAACATCTACCACAAGATGTCGCGCGACGAGGTCAAGACGCTGATGCCGAACTTCAACATGTCGCAGTACCTCGAGCGCGCGGAGGCGCCTGCGGGGGACAGCGCCAACGTGACCGAGCCTGAATTCATGAAAGCCGTCGACCAGGTCATTGCGGCGACGCCGCTTCCCGACCTCAAGACCTACCTGCGCTGGCACGTCGTCCACTCGAACGCGCACATGCTGCCGCAGCGTTTCGTGGACGAGAATTTCGCTTTCTACGGCAAGACGCTGACCGGCGCGAGCGAGCAGCGGCCGCGCTGGAAGCGGTGCGTCGAGGCGACCGACGCCGACCTGGGCGAAGCGCTCGGCAAGATCTACGTCGAGCGCACCTTCGGGGCCGAGGGCAAGACCCGCACGCTGCAGATGGTCGAGGCCATCGAAGCCGCGCTCGGCCGCGACATCAAGGAGATCGGCTGGATGTCGGACGAGACCAAGAAGGAAGCGGCAGCCAAGCTCCGCACCGTCGCGAACAAGATCGGCTATCCCGACCGCTGGCGCGACTACTCGTCCCTCCGCATCGTTCGCGGCGACGCCTACGGCAACTCGCAGCGCGCCAACGCGTTCGGCCACCGCCGGCAGATGGCGAAGATCGGCAAGCCCGTGGACAAAACGGAGTGGCTGATGACGCCGCCGACGGTCAACGCGTATTACAACCCGCTCGAGAACAACATCAACTTCCCGGCCGGGATCCTGCAGCCGCCCTTCTTCAATCGCGCGGCGGACGAGGCGGTGAACTTCGGCGCCGCCGGCGCGGTGGTGGGCCACGAGCTGACGCACGGCTTCGACGATCAGGGGCGCCGGTTCGACGCGCAGGGCAACATGCGCGAATGGTGGACGCCGCTGGACGGCAAGGCGTTCGAGGCGCGCGCGGCGTGCATCGACACGCAGTACGGCGGCTACACGGCGGTCGGTGACGTCAAGCTGAACGGCAAGCTGACGCTGGGCGAGAACGTCGCCGACAACGGCGGCGTGCGTCTGGCGTGGATGGCGCTGATGGAGCTGATGAAAACCAAGGCGCTCGGCACGGCCGACGGGTTGACCCCGCAGCAGCGGTTCTTCGTGGGGTGGGGGCAGATGTGGTGCGAGAACAAGAGCGAGGAAATCGCCCGGCTCCATGCCCAGACCAACCCGCATTCCCCCGGCGAGTACCGGACCAACGGCGTGGTGGCGAACATGCCGGAGTTTGCAACCGCGTTCAGCTGCCCGGCCACCGCGAAGATGGTGCGGCAGCCGGTCTGCCGGGTGTGGTAGTGAAGGCAGGCTTTGGGCTTTAGGCCCTAAGGCCTATTTCTTCGCGGCTTCCGTTTCCTGGTGGAAGGCGACGACCCACTTGTCGCCCTTCTTCGTCCAGACGGTCGAAGCCCACACGGTCGAGGGAAACGGCTGGCCCGCGAAGGTGCCCGCGCCGGTCCATTTGTAGGTGAGGACCGCCGTGTTGGCGTCGACCCAGCTCACCTTCTCGTCGCTGATGGTGTAGCTGTTGATCACCAGCTGATCGAGGGTGGCCGCCATCTCGGAAGCTTTCATCAGGCCGTTCCCGTCGAGGGTCCAGCTGTCGCCGGGAACCAGCGCGGTGAACGCGGCCTTGTCCTTCTTCATGAGCGCGTCGGCGATTTTGCGTTCGTTCGCGATCAGCGCCTTGTCGAGCGCGCTGCGCTCCAGCGCCTGCTCGGGGGCCACGTACTCGGGCGCCGGCAGGAGCTCGTTGACGTCCTGGGCGGCGGCGGCTCCACCGGTCAGAGCCAGTAGCGAGAGTGCCAACACAATAGCTTTCAACTGAGCGGTATTTCTCATGGTTCTACTTTATCAACCTATCGAGTCCCGGTCGACGGCCCATCGCGGCCGCTACTTGCTGCCCGTCGCCGCGAGCAGTTCTTTCAGCTTGGCGTCGAACTGCGCGTAGGGCAGCGCGCCGACGACCATCGGGCCCTCGACCGACGCGGCGGTGGTGCGCCCGATGATGAAGGTGGGAGTGCCGCCGACCCCGAGCTTGGCCCCTTCCGCTGTTTCCGCCTGGATCTCGGCGTCGTATTTGGACGAGGCGATGCAGGACGCGAACGGCTTCGATTCGAGCTTCAGGTCGGACGCCGTTTTGGCGATGTAATCGGTGGAAAGGAGATTCGCGTTCCGCAGCAGTTCGAGGCGCATCTCCCAGAACTTGCCCTGCTCCCCGGCGCACCGCGCGGCGCGCGCGGCGGGCATCGCCTGCGCGTGAAAGTCGAGCGGGAAGTCCCGGCTGATGTAGCGCAGCTTGCCCGTGTCGATCCAGTTCTTCTTGATGTCG
>JBKJRJ010000065.1:0-6006 GCA_046594705.1 Vicinamibacterales bacterium | reverse complement strand
CGCGCCAATCGCTGCGCGTGCCGCCGATCCACTGGTAGAGCACGCGCCGATTGTTGAAATCGACGCAATCCTCGAGCTGCGCCACCAGGTCGGCCAGCTTCGGGTCCCGCTCGTGCGACCGCAGCTCGTGCCCGACCTTGAACGAGACCGGCACCACCGTGCTGTGATCGTCCGGCAACGTCGCCTCGGCCATCACGATGTGGTGGTCGCGGTCGGCCAGGCGATCGATCACCTCGGCCGCCGTCTTCTTGCGGGGGAAATCGAGGAAGAACTCCTCGATGTATTGAATTTCGAGGGCTCCCTGCTGGAGGCCGTACTGCTTGAGGGAATAATCCACGTCGAAGCCGCGATCATAACAGGCTTTGGGCTTTGGGCTTTACTACTTACACCCCTCGCCAGCCGCCGTTCACCAAGGCATACAGGGCCTGATCTTTCGGCACGCCGTCCTTGACGCTGCTGGCGCGCAGGATCCCCTCCCGGGTGTAACCCGCCTTCTCGAGGACGCGGGTGGACCGTACGTTGTCGGCAAAAGGCAAGGCGAAGAGGCGCAGCATGTTGCAGGTGGTGAAGGCGTAGCCGGAGATCAGCCGCACCGCCTCGAGCGTGAGGCCGCGGCCCCAGAACGGCTCGCCAAGCCAGTAGCCGACCTCCGCGGAAAACCGCTCGACGTCCGCGCCCGGCGCAATCCCGACACCACCCACCGCTTCCCCGTTGACTGTGATCGCAAACCCGGTCGTCGGGCGATCCTTGGCGGCCGCCTGGACGAACTGGCGCGCGTCGGCCGCCGTGTACGGATGCGGGAAGCGATCGCGCAGCTGGCGCGCGACGTTGGGGTTGTTCGCGTACTTTACGAGCGAGGCGACATCAGCGGACCGCCATGCGCGGAGCGTAACCAGCTGTCCGATGAGCTCCATAGCAGATGACCGTTGCCGGTGTCCGGCTAAAACAACGATGGCCCGTGTGTCTTGAGCCAGCGCTCGGCGTCGCGGAACCCAGGGCACGCGGCCTCGACGAGGCGCCAGAAACGGATTGAGTGATTCGCTTGTTTGAGGTGCATCAGCTCGTGAATCAGGATGTACTCACGCACCTCGGGAGGCATCAGCATCAGGCGGAAGTTGAGGGTGATGTGGCCGCGCGACGAGCACGATCCCCAGCGCGACCGCTGGTTGCGGATCGTGACGCGGTTCACGGTCAGCCCCTCGCGCGACGCGAGCGCGAGGATCTGGGGCGGCAGGTCCCGCGCGGCGCGCAGCCGCAGCTCCCGATCCTCTGCGGCTGGCCGCCGTCCTTCAAGTACCCGCGCGCGCTGGCCCTCGGCCCACGCCATATGCCGATCGGCAAAGCGGCGCGCCTCGGCCTGCGAGCCGCCGCGCGGAATGGTGACGCGCAGATCGCCGTCGGGTCTCAGGCGCAACACGTAGCGGCGCGCCCGCCGCATCCGCACGAAGTGAATCCGCGGCGGCTCCGGTCCTGCGGCGGTGCCGCCTTCACCACAGCTGCGGTGGTCCGCCGAAGCGTGTCGCGACGGCGGCAGCCGGACGCCGCGCGCGGCATCAACGGACGGCTGCGGTGCCGGCGGCACGGACAGGAACGGAAACCGCAGCTGCATCTCAGGGCCCGAGATACTTCTTCATCCAGCCGAACACGCTCTCGTGCCAGAGCTTGCTGTTCAGCGCCTTCAGCACCCAGTGCCCCTCGTCCTCGAACACCAGCGCCTCGGCAGCCACGCCGTTGCGCCGGAGCGCGGTGAACAGCTGCAGACCCTGGTCCACGGGCACGCGGAAGTCGAGCTGATTGGTGATGACCAGCGTCGGCGTCTTCATCTTCGCGGCAAACAGATGCGGTGACCACTTCGAGAACTGCTCGCGCGCCCGGTCGCCGGTCGGTGGTCCGCCGAACTCCCAGTCAGTGAACCACTGCTCCTCGGTCGCCAGCGCCATCGACTCGAGATTGAAGACGCCGTCATGACTCACCGCCGCCTTGAAGCGGTTGCCGTGGCCGATCAGCCAGTTCACGGCGTAGCCGCCGTAGCTGGCGCCCGCGATGCCCTGCTTCGCGGCATCGACATACGGCAGCTTCGTCACGGCGCCAAACACCGCGTCGAGATCGACCATCACCTTGCCGCCCCAGTCCTGCGTGATCTCGTCCACGAATTTCTGCCCGAAGCCGGTCGAGCCCCGCGGGTTGGGGGCGGCGACCACCCAGCCCTGCGCGGCCCACAGCGCCGGGTTCCAGCGCGACGACCAGGCGTCGCCCCACGCGCCCTGCGGCCCGCCGTGGATCAGGAACACGACCGGATACTTCTTCGCGGGGTCGAACGCGGGCGGCTTGAGCAGCCAGTACTGGATGGGCGTGCCGCCGGCGCCCGCCACCGTCAGGCTCTCGGGCTTGTCGAGGGCGACGTCCTTCAGCCAGGCCTCGTTCTCCCGCGTCAGCTGGGTCGCGTCACGCGAGCCCCCCTGGCTCGGCGACACCCAGATGTCGGCGGGCGACGTCAGTGACGTCCGCGAAAAGACGACGTTCGGGCCGCCGGCACTGAGCGAACTGATGGCGCCGCCCCGCTGGCGCTCGGACGGCGTGCCGCCGTCGAGCGACACGCTGTAGAGATTGTCGGTGCCCTTGCTGCTGGCGATGAAGTGCACCGTCCGGCCGTCTGGAGCGAGCGTGTAGTCGCTCACCGAGAGGTCCGGTGCCTCGAAGATCGTGCGGCGGGCTCCGGTGGAGCGATCGTAGACGTCGAGGTACCAGCGATCCGACTCGAAGCCGGGACGCCGCTGGGCCCGGACGATCATCGACTTGCCGTCGGGCGTGAACACCGGCTGCGCGTCGGCCGCCGGGTTCGGCGTGAGCTTCTTCACCGGGCCGCCGGTCACCGGCACCGACCAGACGTCGTTGTTGGTGGACCACGCTTCACGGTCGGCGCCCTCCCGGTTCGACACGAACACCAGCTCTTTGCTGTCGGGCGTGAAGAGGATCGCGGCATCTTCCGCCTGCGTCGGCGGCGAGTCGAAATCTCCGGGCGTCAGATCGCGCGGGGCACCGCCGGCCAGGTTGGCCACGAACACGTGGTGGCGCACGTTCTCGCGCCACTCGTCCCAATGCCGGTAAAGCAGGCGGGTCAGACGATGCACCGTGGCGGGTGTCGCCGGGCCCTGCGTCACGTCGGCCACGAACGCGATCATCGTGCGGTCCGGCGACACCGCGATGGGCGGCTGCACGCCGCCGGCGATGGTGGTGAATTGCCGGATGTTGCTGCCGTCGGTGTTGGCGATGTAGATCTGCGCGTCGCCGTCGCGCGTCGAAATGAAGGCCAAATGGGAGCCGTCGGGGTCCCACCGCGGCGTGTTCTCGCTCGTGTCGCCGCCGATCAGCAGCCGCGGCGCGGCCGAGCCATCCGCGGGCACGATCCAGATGTCGGCGTTGCGCTTACCCGTCGCGACGTCAGTCGTCGTCCGCACGAACGCCACCCGCTTGCCGTCGGGCGACACCTGGGGGTCGGTCACCCGCACCGCCCCGAGAAGATCCTGGATGGTCATCGGCCGGGCGGCCAGGGCGGGAGAGGCGAGAGAGAGGATCGCCGTGGCGAGTAACAAGGGTTTCATAGTCCTCCGACGAGGATTCTACCGCTTGTTACGAGCCGCTGGCCCGCTACTCGGCCCGCAGCGCCACGAGGGGGTCGACCGCCGTGGCGCGACGCGCCGGAATGTAGCTCGCCAGAAACGCGATGGCCGTCAGGAAGACGGACACGCCGATGAAGCTGGCGGGATCGGTCGGACTCACGCTGACCAGCTGGCTGCCGATCACGGGCGTCACGAAGAACGACCCGACGACGCCGAGGACCACGCCGACGAGAGCAAGCTTGACGCCCTGCATCACCACCAGCTTCAGGACGTCCATGCGGCTGGCGCCGAGCGCCACCCGCACGCCGATCTCCTGTGTGCGCTGAGCGACCGAGTACGACAGCACGCCGTAGACCCCGATCGACGCGAGCAGCAGCGCGACCCCTCCGAACAGCGAGAACATCCACCCGAACAGGAAATACTGCCAGTAGCCGCGCTCGCGCACCTCGTTCATCGTCGCGGCCTGGAAGACCGCCATGCGGGGATCGGAGGCGCGAATCGCTTCGCGCGCGGGCGCGGAGACCAGCGCGGGGTCGCCTGCCGTCCTGATGGTGAGGCCGGTATTCGGGAACGCGCCGAACGCGAACGAAACATAGGCGCAGGCTTCGATCGGATCGGTGTTGTCGAGCTCGCCGTGCCGGTAGTCTGGGGCGATACCGACCACGGTGAACCAGCCGCCGTCGGCTTCGTTGAGGGTACGGAAGCGCCGGCCAAGCGGATCGTCGGTGGGCCAGAACTTCTTCGCCATCGTCTGGTTGATCACGGCGTACGGTGCCTTCGTCATGGCTTCGGTGTCGGTCAGGTCCCGGCCGCGGACGACGGAGAGGCCGAGCGTCTTCAGCATGTGCGGTGACACACCGATGTATTCGATGCCGGGCTCCTTGCCCTTCTCGACGGGGCGCCCCTCGACCAGGATCTGGCTGAAACCACCGCCATTCGACAGCGGGATCATGTTCGAGGCGAAGGCGGCCTGCACGCCGGGCAGCGCTTCCACCCGGCGCAGGATGTCCTCGGTGCGCCGCGTCTTCGACTCCGGCGTGGCGTACTGCTCGTTTGGCATGTAGTACCGCATGGTCATCAGCGGCGCCGCGTCGAAGCCGCCGTTGGCTTTCTGCACGTTGAGAAAGCTGCGGACGAACAGCGACGCGCCGATCAAGAGCAGCAGCGAGAGCGCGACCTCGGCAATCACGAGCGTATTGCGGATCCAGGCGCGGCCGCCGCCAGCGGTGCCGCGACCGCCTTCCTTCAGCGCCTCCTGCAGGTCGGGCTTCGACGCCTGGAGCGCCGGCGCCAGGCCGAACACGATGCCGGTCATCGCCGCCACGCCAAACGCATACAGGAGGGCGCGGACGTTGAGCTCCCAGTGGATGAAGTAGGGGATGTTGTCGGGAGGAATAGAGGCGTCCATCAGCCGCAGGCCGCCCCATGCGCAGGCCAGGCCGAGGGGGACGGCCAGCACTCCCACGATCACGCTTTCGGTCAGGAGCTGGCGAATGATCTGCCCCCGGCCGGCGCCGAGGGCGGTGCGGATCGACATTTCGCGCGAGCGCGTCGACGCGCGCGCGAGCATGAGATTGGCGACGTTGAAGCACGCGATGAGCAACACCATCGTGACCGCGCCCATCATCGTCCAGATGATGACGGTGACGTCGTCGGGGATCGCCCAGGCGCGCATCTCGCGAACGAGCGCGCCGCGGCCGGTGTTGGAGTCGGGAAAAGTGGCCGCGAGATTGGCGGCGACCGCGTCCGCTTCGCGACGCGCCTGCTCGAGCGTGACGCCCTCGCGGAGGCGGGCGAAGGTCTCGAGCCCGCGAGCCCCGCGTTCCTGGCTGACCGCGAACTGTGCGAGCGGCAGCCAGACATACTGACTCTGGGGAAACCTGAAGCGCGGCGGCATGACGCCAATCACGGTGTGGGGCCGCGAGTTGACCTGGATAGCGCGGCCGACGATGGTCGGGTCCGAGTTGTAGCGGCGCTTCCAGAGGTCGTCGGCGATCAGCACCACCGGCTCGCCGCCCGGCATGTCGTCGCCGGCGCTGAACGAGCGGCCCAGCTGCGGCGAGATCCCGAGCAGCGGGAACAGCTGGTAGCTCACGGCGGCACCTGCATACCGGTCGGCGTCGCCGCCGTCACTGATCGTGAAGCTCCGGTACTGCAGGCCGGCGATCGGGCTGAACGACGCGGCGCGCTCCTGCCAGTCCTTCAGCTCGAGCCAGGAGACGCCTCCGAATCGTTCGCTGTTTTCCTTCTGGGTCGTATTGAGAATCACGATCCGATCGGGATCACGGTAGGGGAGCGGCTGGATGAGGACGCCGTCGGTGACGCTGAACATCATCGTGTTCAGTCCGATTCCGATCGCCAGGCAAATCACCGCAAGGCCCGTAAC
>JBKJRJ010000044.1:0-10648 GCA_046594705.1 Vicinamibacterales bacterium | reverse complement strand
AGGGCGCGCGTGCCGCTGCCGTCGAATTGCGTCAAGGCCGAACCGGTCTATTGGGGGTTCGGCGGCAAGCTGCGTCCGGATTCCTGGCAGCCGCCGCCGACAGTGGTGTGCCGCTGAGGACGATCGGGCGGGCTACGACTCCGCGATCTCTTTCTTGACCTTCTTCGCGGCGATCAAGGCCGCGGGCGCAAGCGCGAGGGCGCCGATGAGCAGGTCGCTTGGTCTGGCCACGGGGCGGATGGGCGCCTGCGGACCGTCGAGGTCGCAGTTGACATCGTCTTTGATCGGCTTGAGCGGGAGTTCACCCTTCGCCTGCTTCTCCTCGTAGAGCCGCTGGGCGCGGGGGCCAATCACTCTTTTTTCTCCTGCGACCCGCTCGCCGGGGTTCTTGCCATAAGGGGAGGCGTGCTCGATCTCGGCGTTCAGTTCTGCGCCGAGCAGCAGCGCCAGCCCGGAGCAGTAGAACCACAGCATCAGGACCATGACGGCGCCGAGCGTGCCGTAGGCGGCGTTGGCGTCGGGCATCAGCGTGTAGTAGAGCTTGAGGCCGAGCGACACCACGATCCACAGCACGGCGGCCAGCACCGCCCCCGGCGTAATCCAGACCCAGTCCTGCTCCACATCGGGCGCGAAGTAGTAGACCAGCCCGATTGCGCTGACCACCAGCGCGAACACCACCGGCCACTGCAGGATTTTCCACGTCCACGTGAAAGCCGGCCCCAGATTCATACGCGCCGCGATGGTCTCCGCCACGGTCGGCCCGGCGAGGATGAGGAACATCGACAGCACGACGAAGATCGCGATCCCGACCGTCAAACCGATCGCCGTCACGCGGGTCTTCCACCACGGACGGGATTCCGTGACGTCATAGGCCGTGTTGAGCGTGGTGATGATGGAAACCATCGCGCCCGAACTGCTCCAAATGGTCACCAGGAACGCGAAGGTGAGGATCCCCCCGCTGTTCTGCTGTGACAGCTGGGTCATCGTGTCGGTGATGACCTTGACCACGTCGCCCGGCGCGACCCGCCCGAGCATCTGAACGACCTCGTCAATCAGCGTCTGCAGAGGAAAGAAGCTCGCCACCGCGATGACGAACAGCAGCGCGGGGATGAGCGCAAAGAAGAAGTAATAGGCCTGCTGGGCGGCGAGGTCGAAGACGTTGTCGGCCACGGCCTCCTTGACGCTTCGTTTCAACAGTGCCGGCCACCTGAGCGGGACTTGCAGATGCGTCAACATGGCCGTTTGGCTAGCAAACTTCTCGCCACGTCAGCCTGTTCAACAGGTTACGGCGATTACGCTTTGCATAACAAAGCAATCATCGGTTACACTAAGCATCCGAAACCATGCCTGTTTCCCCGGTCGAGGTCACGCTCGAACTGACGCCCCGGGCGCGGTTCGACATCATCGACGTTCGCGAACGGCTGCGCACGACGCATGGCGACATGCTCGCCGCGTATCCGCGCCATCTCTATCACTCATTCCACACCACCGCGGGCTACCTCGAACAAAGCCTGGCGGCGCGGCTGACCCGCGAGAAGCTGACGGTCGCGCCGTACGTCGAAGTCTTCCGCGCAATGTTCCCCGAGGGGGCCGGCTACGAGCACGACCAGTTGGATCGCCGCAAGGACCTGACGACCGCCGAGCGGGCGGTGGAACCGCGCAACGCCGACTCCCACCTTGCGTTCATCG
This sequence comes from Vicinamibacterales bacterium, assembly GCA_046594705.1. Lineage (GTDB taxonomy): Bacteria > Acidobacteriota > Vicinamibacteria > Vicinamibacterales > 2-12-FULL-66-21 > JAICSD01. The sequence goes on along the minus strand of JBKJRJ010000044.1, from coordinate 8,959 downwards.
CCGCCGGGCTCAGCACCTGCGTCAGCTACGTCAATCGTCCCGAGGAACCGGTGTGCTTCGTGGACCTGGACGGCGTGACCGACGGCCGCCCCCGCCGGCGGCTCACCAGCATCGTCGGCTTTACGCGCGAGCGCGACGTGGCGCGGATGCGGATCGACGTGCCGGTCTCGGATCATTCGGTGGACTCGGTCAACCTGAAGGATCCGAAGCTCGGGATTTACGACCAGATCATCGCGCAGGTCACGGCGCACGGGGTATCGAGCGGTCGGGTGCGGCTCGAGCTGGCGGGCGGCGAGCGCCAGGCAGGGCTGACGGTCAACGAGTACGAAACCCTGCTGATGCGGCACGACCTGGCTGAAGTCCTACGCAATCCGTTCCGGCACGCCGCGGAGAAAGGGCGCCACATGTGGGCGCACCCCCGCGCGATCCCGGCCAAGGCGCTCGACTATGCGAAGTACGACATGGTCCGCGCGCTGAACCAGATGCTCGACATCACCGGCCTGCGCGCGTCGCTGCTGGAGCGGCTGTTCGCCCGCGCGATTGCGGTTCCGGCCGGGCGCTTCCTGCGGATGAAGCGCGCGGTCAACCTTCGCATTCGCGAAGCCGATGGCCATGCCGTGATTGCCGACGGCCGCTACCAGAGTCCAATCCTCGTCCAGTGGAACCGCGCCGACAGCCGCGTCCGCACCCTGGAAGCGACGCTGACCAGCTTCGAATAAGGGCCCGCCGGGGCGCTCCGTGACAAGTTCAGTGATCATCGTCGGCGCCGGCATCATCGGCTGTGCGGTGGCGCGTGAGCTCGCGTCGCGCGGACGGCCCGCCACACTCCTCGACGATCGTCCGGTTGGCGGCGGGGCGACCCGGGCGTCGGCGGGTATGCTGGCGCCATACGTCGAGGCGCACGCGGGCGGAGCGCTGCTGGACCTCGCCACTCGCAGCCTCGATCTATACGACGACTGGATCACGGCCGTGCGCCGCGAATCCGGGATGGACATCGAGTACAGACGCATCGGGACACTGGAGGTTGCGCTCGATCCGATGCACGCGGCGGATCTGCGGCGGCACGCGGCGCCCGCCGGCGTGGCGACGGAATGGCTCGAACCGGCCGCAGCCAGATCCGCGTATCCCGCGCTGGGCCCGATCGCGGGGGCGCTGATGACCCCCACTCACGGTTACGTGGCGGCGCCGCAGCTGGCCGCCGCGCTGGCGCGCGCGGCCGAGCGCGGCGGCGCGATACTCCGTCGCGGCGCCGTCCAACGGATCGACCGCCATGGATCGTCGTTCCGCGTGACGACGACCGCCGGTGTCTGCGAGGCGGACACCATCGTGATCGCCGCCGGCGCGTGGAGCAATGCGATTGAAGGAATACGGACGCCGCCGCTCAGGCCGGTGCGCGGACAGCTGCTGCACCTCGGCGGGTTGGCGGCCCCCGTGTCCACCATCGTCTGGGGGCCGGACTGCTACATCGTGCCGCGGCTCGACGGCACGCTGCTGGTCGGCGCGACGGTGGAAGACGCGGGCTTCGATGAGCGAACGACGGCCGCCGGTGTGCGCGACCTGCTGGATGCGGCCTGCGACCTGCTGCCCGACGCCTCTGGCGCCACGTTCCTGGACGCTCGCGCGGGCCTGCGTCCGGCGACGCCCGACCAACTCCCCGCGCTCGGCTCCTATCCGGACGAACCGGACATCGTCCACGCCTGCGGCCACTACCGCAATGGCGTACTGCTTGCCCCGATCACGGCGCGACTGACCGCGGACCTGATCGTCGACGGAACGAAGGACGACTGTCTCGACGCCTTCAGCCCGAATCGTTTCCGGTGAGACGGGACCCGCGACGCGGCATACTCACCGCGATCACGAAGACGTCGTGAGCCTGTGGTTCTGCCGCCGGCGACACTAGTTTCCGCCCGGCCGGCCGCCGCCAGTCAGCATCGTCGTGCCCGCGGTGCCGGTCGTCGTCGTGGTGGTGGTCGTCGACGTCCCGCTCCCGCCCGACGGGCTCGCGATGGCCGGCGTGAAGGATGAGGCGCCGGATGCGCCGCCGACGAGCTGAACCGTCTCGTAGGTAATCAGCGCCAGCTGGTAGTCGAGCTGCGCCTGCAACTCGTTGTTGCGCGCCACCGCGAGGTCGCGCTGGGCCTGGATGACGTTGAAATTCGTGGACATCCCGACCTCGAAGCGCTTCTGCTCGGCGTCGAGACGCTGTTCGGACAGTTCCCGACCGAGCCGGGTCGTGTCGATCCGCTGTCGATTCTGCTCCAGCTGCATGGCGGCCTGGCGCACCTCGCGCACCACTTTCAGTTCCGAGCTGCGGAGCCGGGCAATGCTCTGGTCCCGCTCCAGCCCGGTGCGGGCGAGCGCGGACTGCTCGGCGCTCCGGCCGAGCGGATAGCTGAGCGTGAAGCCGACGGTCCACGTCGGATAGTTGGCCGCGAATAACTGGCGCAGGACGTCCCCGAATGCGGTGAACTGCTGCCCGACGACCGTGCCGGGGAAGCCGCCCGTGCGCAGGAGTTCGGTGCCGCCGAGGCCGTTGGTCAGGTAGGTCGCCTGCAGGCGGAGGTCGGGCAGCGACGCATTCTTCGCGAGCGAGAGGATCGTCTCGTTGTTCTCGATCTGCTGCTGCGTCCGCTGCAGGTCGGTGCGCTGCCGGAGCGCGTTGCGGACGGCGGCGTCGACGTCGGGCGCCGGGCCGATCGGCGGCACCCGATCGGTCGGCTCGAGCCGGACGAACCAGAAGTCGGCGCGCTTGGGGTCCATGATCAACAGGCGGAGCGCGTCTTCGTTCTGCCGGACCTGCGTCTGCGCGACGATCAGGCTCTCGCGGCGCTGCGCCACCTCGGCGCGAGCCGAGACCAGGTCGAGCGGAGGGGATTGTCCCACGTCCACCCGGGCGCGGTTGTTGCGCTCGAGCTCCAGGGACAGGTCGAGGGATCGCTGCTGCACGGCGACCGCCGCCCGCGCCAGCACGAGGTTCCAGTAGGCGCGCTGCGCGTTGGCGGAGAGCGACGTCCCGAGCTCCTCCTGGTTGATGTCGGCGATCTTCTCGTTGCGCTTCGACGTCGTGATCAGCGCGCGGGTCGCGTCGATCTTGAAGTCGCGCAGCAAGGGCTGCGACACGACGGCCTGCAGCGAGGCGGTGACCGAGGGGTTGAAGTTCGACAGCGAACTGCTGGCATTCGAGCGCAGCGAGCTCCAGCCGATGTCGTAGGAGCCGCCGCCCCATGGCAGGCGCTGACCGAGGCCGACGTTGCCCGACCACCCGTCGGTACGGGTGCCCTCGCTACCGAGGAAGATGCTGCTTGGCGGCGACTGCTGCACGTTGCGCTGGACGGCGCTCGTGAGCGTCGGCAGGAACGCGGAGCGCGCCTGTGCCACGCGCTCGGCGCTGATCCTGGGGTCGTAGGCGCCGGCGGCGAGGTCCGGATTGTTGGCGATGGCCATGCGTCCGACCTGGTCGGCCGAGATCTGGAGCACCTCGCCGGCCGTTGGAGTCTGGGCCGCGGCACTCCCCGGCGTCAGCGCGGCGAGCAGCGCCACCCCGGCCGCCGTCGCGGCGGCCATCCGGCGGGCGCGAATCGCCCGGACCGCCGTTCCCAACCGCAGCTTCGACAGGTCGTCGAGCAGCGAATAGGCCACCGGCGTGACGATCAGCGACAGTACCAGCACCAGTGACTGGCCGCCGATGATGACGAAGCCGATCGCGCGATTGGTGCCGGACCCGACCCCGCTCGACAGCACGAGCGGAATCATGCCCGCGACGAAGGCGAGCGTGGTCATGAGGATGGGCCGCAGCCGGTCGCGGCTCGCCTGAAGAATCGCGGTGTCTCGTGCCATGCCTTTTTCCCTGAGCTGATTCGCGTGGTCGATCTGGAGAATCGAGTTCTTCTTGACGACGCCGAACAGCACGAGCAGCCCGAGCGCCGAGAAGATGTTCAACGACTGCCCCGTCACGATGATCGACAGCAGTGCGAACGGCAACGTCAGCGGCAGCGAGAGCAGGATCGTGATGGGGTGGAGCCACGACTCGAACTGCGCCGCGAGGATCAGATACATGAAGACGAGCGAGAGCACAAAGGCGATCAGGAAGTTCTGCGCCGCGCGCCCGAGTTCGCGCGACCGCCCGGCGAAGCGCGAACTGTACCCCGGCCCCATGTTCAGCGCCTCCGCCGCCTTCGTCATGGCGTCCATCGCGGGCGTCTGCGACACCCCTTCCTGGAGGCCGGCGTAGACGGTCACCTGTCGCTGCCGGTTGAGCCGGTCGACGTTGCTCGGTGACGTACCGCTGCGAAGATCCGCGATGTTGTCGAGCGGCACGCTGCCCACCGTGCGCGATGGCACGGTCATCTGCCCGACGCCCGCGGCGGTCGCCCGGCCACCGGCGAGCGCACGCACGTGCACCTCGTATTGTTCGCCGCTCTCATTGTAGGTGGTGACCTGGTCCCCGCCCACCAGCAGGCGGAGCGCTTCGGCCGCGTCGGCGATCTGCACTCCGAGATCGGCGGCCTTGAGACGATCGAGATGGACCGACAGCTCCGGCTTCCCGACGTTCAGCGACGTGTCCACATCCACCACACCCGGCTGCTTGCGCGCCTGGTCCGCCACCGAGGCGGCGAATCGCTCGAGCTTGCCGAGGTCCGGGCCGCTGATCGTGTACTGGATCTCCGCGTTCTGGTTGCCGCCGCCGCCGAACGTGGCCACCGGCCTGACGGCGGTCCGCAGGCCGGCCAAGGCGAACGTCGGCATGACGCCCGCACGAACGGCGTCCATCACGGCGAACTGGTCCCGGTCGCGCTTCCCGAGCGGCTTCAGCCTGACGTAGACCGACCCGGAGTTCGGTGTCTGCGCCGGGTCGTCCGCGATCGTCACCAGCGTGTACTCGACTTCCGGCAGGGCCCGCACCTCGGTCGCGATGCGGTTGGCGATCAGCTCGGTGGCATCAAGGCTCATCCCTTCCGGCGTCCGCACGCCCACCTCGAATTCCGACTGGTCGTCGTTCGGGAGAAAGTTCTTGTTGGCCAGCATGAACAGCGGCGCGCTGCTCAGCAGGATCAGGATCGCAATCCCGGCGACCAGCCCGCGGTGGCCCAGCGCCCACCTCAGCGCGCGTCCGTAGCCGGCCTCGACCGGCCGGAAAAACCGCGAGTCCTTCGACGATTTCTGCTGCCCGTCCTTCTTGACCTTGATCCAGCGCGCCGCGAGCATCGGCGTCAGCGTGAAGCTGACCAGCAGCGACACCAGGATGGCGAACGACATCGTCAAGCCGAAACTCTTCATGAAGCGGCCGACAATGCCCCCCATGAAGCCGACCGGGACGAAGATGGCGATGAGCGAGAAAGTGGTCGCCATGACGGCAAGCCCGATCTCCTTGGTCGCCTCGACCGCCGCCTGGTACGGATTCATCCCCTTCTCCTCGACGAACCGGTAGATGTTCTCCAGCACCACGATGGCGTCGTCGATGACGATGCCGACGGCGAGCGTGAGCGCCAGCATCGTCATCGAGTTGAGCGTGAAGTCCTGATACCAGATCAGGCCGAACGTGGCGATGATCGAGGTGGGAATCGCGATCGCCGCGATGACCGTGGAGCGCCAGTTCCAGAGAAAGACCAGTACTACGAGGGCGGCCAGGATCGAGCCCAGGACCAGGTGTTCTGCCACCGTGTCGATCGACGCGCGGATGAAGTCCGACAGATCGCGCACGACGACCACCTCGTAGCCGGGCGGCGTGACCGCCTTGATGTCGGCGAGCCGGTCCCTGACCGCGTCCACCATCTGCACGGTATTGACGCCGGACTGCCGGCGGATGGCGAGCAGCACTGTCGGCTTGCCGCTGACGTTGGCCCGTGTGGTGGCGTCAGCCATGCCGTCCTCGACCGTGGCGACGTCGCGGATGAGGATCGGGTGCCCGTCGCGCTCGGCGACGACGATGTCGCCAAACTCCTGGACGGACTGCACCCGGCCGCGGGTGCGAAGGGTGATGGACTGCGCTCCCGCTTCGACCCGTCCGCCGGGAATTTCCGCGTTCTGCGCCTGCAGTGCGTGCGAGACGTCGGTGACCGTGAGGTTCTGCGACTCGAGACGCGCGGGATCGAGCGCGACGTTGATCTGGCGCTGACGTCCGCCGACCACCACCACCTGGCCGACGCCGCTCACACTCTCGAGCTGGCGGCGCAGGGTCTTGTCGGCGTAATCGGTGATGTCGCGAATCGGCTTGTCGGCGGAGACCGCAAGGGTCATGACCGGTGACGAATCGGGATCGAACTTCTCGACGGTCGGCTGTTTGATCGTGCGCGGCAGCTGCGGCAGGACGCGGTTGACCCGATCGCGCACTTCCTGTGCGGCAACGTCCACGTTCTTCTCGAGCAGGAACGAAATCACCACGGTCGAGACACCTTCGGAGGAGGTCGACCGCAGCTCGTCAATCCCGCTGATGGTGTTGACTGCTTCCTCGATCTTGTCGGAGATCTCGGTCTCCATCTCCTCTGGCGCGGCGCCCGGAACCCTGGTGGTGACGACGACGGTGGGGAAGTCCACCTTGGGAAAACGATCGAGGCCCAGGCGCGAGAACGAGAACGCGCCGATCACGGTCAGCGTAATGATGAGGACGCTCGCAAAGACGGGACGCTTGACGGAAATCGCGGCTAACCACTGCATGACATCAACCTTCGCGCTGCACGCGGACGCCGTCGGCCAGCTTGCCGCGCGGATTGGCGGCGAGCTGCTCGCCGGCCTTGATCCCCGTGGCGAGCTCGACGCGATCGCCGACCTTCTCGCCGAGCGTGACGATGCGCTCCTCCACCCGGTCGCCCGCGAGCACATAGACCCGGCTGGTGCCCGCGACCGTCTCGATGGCGGACGCCGGGACCAGCAGGGCCGGCGCGGCGGCGGGCTGCTGAAGGTGGGCAGTGACGAACAAGCCGGGCTTCAGCCGGTCGTCGCTGTTGTGCGCGACGGCCTCCACGGTCAGCGCGCGCTGGTTGGTCTTGAGCGACGGGGACACGAAGCGCACCGTGGCGGTGAAGACTTCGCCCGGGTAGGCGTCCACCGTCAGGCGCACCGCCTGGCCGGCCTTGACGAGCGAGAGGTACTGCTCCGGCACCGTCAGCTCAACCCGGATCGGATCGATGCGCACGACCGTGGCGATCTTCATGCCGCGGGTCACGTAGTCCCCGGTGCTGACGAGGCGCTCGGCGACGAGTCCGGCAAACGGGGCGCGCACCACCGTATCGGCGGAGGACTTACGCGCGAGATCGACCCGCGCCCGGGCGGCCTGTAGCGACCGGTACGACTGCTGGACGCCGTTCAGCGCCACTTGGTACTGCTGTCGGGCCGCCTCTACGGCCGTCAGCCGCTGCTCGTACTCGGCCTGGGAGACCACCTTCTGAGCCACCAGCGACTTGATGCGGTTGAAATCCGCCTCCGCCCAGTCCAGCGTCGCCTTGGCGTTGAGCACGTCGGGAACCCGCGCCGCGTCGAAGCCCTGCCCGGCGATGAGCCCGACGCGGGCCTCGAGCTGCGCGGCGTTGGCCTCGGCTTCACGCAGCGACGCAGCCGCTTCCGTGCCGGAGATCCGGATCAGCACGGCGCCGGCCGAGACGCGGCTGCCGCGCTCGACCGGTGTGCCGATGACGCGGCCGCCCGTTTCAGCGGCGACGTCCGCCTGTTCGTCGGCGGCGAGCGATCCCGTAACGCGCAGGAAGCGATCGATCGGCGTGCTCTCGACCGTCGCGATCCGGATGGCGACCGGCGCGGGCGCCGGCAGCGCGGCTGCGCTGGTCTGTTGGCCGCCGCACGCGGCGGACAGCAGTGCCGAGGTGACGGCGCCGGCAAGCAGGAAAACTCGGACGTTGCGAATCATGACTCTCGTTCCTCGCTGACGTGATGAGTGCTGTCGCTGTGGGGGCATTCGAATGAGAGCTCGGTCGTGATCCCGGCGCCGTGGCGGAGTCCGGTCAGCGCGACTTCGAGCGTGACGCGGGCCAGGGCGTCGGCGTTCTCGCCCGCGGCCAGCCGGTCGCACAGCTTCATGGTCGCGGCGCCGTGGAGCGACGTGAGCAGGACGCGGAGCACGGCGTTCGGCTCGGTGCCCAAGGGGAAGGTGCCGGCGGCAATCGCCTCACGGATCCGGAGCACCATCTGCTGCTGCATCTCCCCGACGAAGCCGAACCGGTTCCAGTTCTTGCTGATTCGCGGCACGCTGCGGTCGAGGAACATCAGCGCGAAATACTCGGGGTGCTCCTTGCTGAACTCGTAGTAGCGCCAGAACATCGCCCGGATGGCGTCCATCGGATCCCCGGCGACCGGCGGCCGTGGCGAGGCGCCGTACGAGAACAGCAGCCGGAACCCTTCCTCCGCCAACGCGAAGAAGATGTCGTCCTTGCTGGGGAAGTAGCTGTAGATGGACGCCGGGCTGTATTCGATCCGCTCGGCAATCTTGCGGATCGAGACCTCTTGGTAGCCGTGCGTGACGAACAGCTCACGCGCAGCGTCCAGGATCGACCTGGATACCGCCTGCCGATCACGTTCCTGCCGTTCCTTGACTCCCAAGTGCTTTAACCTCTGCGTGTTACAATTATTTTAGCGGTCTGGTTGAACACCGTTCAATATCCTAACAGTGGTTAGACGCCCTGTCGAGGCGCGCGGTTCCCGGGCCGCTTTTTTTGTATGCTTCTCGGCGTATGGTCAAACTGGATGAAGCCGGAATCCGGAAAGCGATGGCGGACGCAGCGGGGTGGACGCTCGAAGGCGCCGCGATCCGGAAGCAGTTCACGCTCGGGTCGTTTCCCGACGCCCTCGCGTTCGTCACCCGCCATGCGTTCGACGCGGAGGCGGCCGACCACCATCCCGACATCCTCATCAACTACACGCGCGTCACGCTGACCTACACCACGCACAGCGAAGGCGGCCTGACGCAGAAGGACTTCGACGGCGCCCGCAAAGCGGACGCACTGGCCAGACC